>NZ_NWQG01000003.1:0-94318 GCF_002529485.1 Mesorhizobium sanjuanii | reverse complement strand
CTTGGACTGGTCCCGGAGGAGCGCCGGGCCGAAGCGCTTTTTCTCTCCAAGAGCATTACCTTCAATCTGGGTATCGCCAATCTCGACAAACTTGCTCTTGGCCGATACCTGCCGCTGATGAACCGCCGCGCCCGCACGTCGATGGCCGGCGAGATGATCCGCTCGCTGTCGATAAAGGCGCGCAGCGCCAGCACGCCCGTTGGCCGTCTCAGCGGCGGCAACCAGCAGAAGGTTGCGATCGGCCGCTGGCTCCAGCGCACACCGAAGGTGCTGATCCTCGACGAGCCGACGCGAGGCGTCGATATTGGCGCC
Source organism: Mesorhizobium sanjuanii (assembly GCF_002529485.1). Lineage (NCBI taxonomy): Bacteria > Pseudomonadati > Pseudomonadota > Alphaproteobacteria > Hyphomicrobiales > Phyllobacteriaceae > Mesorhizobium > Mesorhizobium sanjuanii. Next base: position 94,006 of record NZ_NWQG01000003.1, on the reverse strand, counting down.
CGCGCCGAGATACACCGGCTGATCCGCCAGCAAGCCGATGCCGGAATGGCGGTTCTGGTGATTTCGTCGGAACCGGACGAACTGCCCGATCTGTGCGACCGCGTGCTGGTGATGGCGGAAGGCCGCATCGTTCGCGAACTGACCGGCCAGGCCGTATCGCGAAAGGCGATCGTCGAGGCAAGTTACGTCGACCCGCAAGCACTGATGGAGGATCATCTGGCATGAGCGATGTTGCGATTAGCGCCCGGCGTCTGTCGCCCCGAACCAAGGCGGTGCTCGGCATCTTTGCCCGCTACGGGACAATCATCGGACTGCTGGCGATGATCGTCACCTTCTCGATCCTGTCACCGCATGCTTTTCCCACCGTCAACAATTTCACCAATGTGCTGAACCAGGCCTCGCTGGCCATGATCATTGCCGGCGGGCTGACGCTGGCCGTGGTCGTCGGCGAACTCGACCTGTCGATAGGCTTCGCCGCCAGCCTGCACGGCATTCTGATCACCGGCCTTGTCGTCCACGACAAGCTGCCGATCCCGCTCGCGGTGGTCATCGTCATCGCATTGGGCGCGGTGATCGGCCTCGTCAACGGCTTCATCGTCACCAAGGTCAAGGTCAATTCCGTCATCGCGACGCTGGGCGTCGGCACGATCCTGACCGGCCTCGCCTTCGCCTATTCCGCCGGCGTTCCCATCGTCGCCGGCGTGCCGGAGGCATTTCTCCAACTCTCCCTTGGCCGCTGGCTGTTCGGCATCCCCAACAACATCATCGTCATGATCCTCGTTCTCGGTGGGCTTTGGCTGCTGGTCGAGCGGACACCGCTCGGCCAGGAGATCCAGGCCGTCGGCGGCAACGCGGTTGCCGCCCGCCTTGCCGGCGTGAACGTCGACCGCATCAAGATCCTCGGCTTCGTCATTTCGGGAATGTGCGCGGCACTCACCGGGATACTGCTTGCCTCGCGGCTCGGCAGCGGCACGGCAAGTGCCGCCGATTCCTATCTGCTCACCGCCTTCGCCGCCGTATTCCTTGGCTCGGCAACGCTGCGCGACGGCGAATTCCATGTATTTGGCACGCTGGTCGGCGCCCTCATCATCGCCTTCGGCTTCAACGGCCTCAACATTTTCGGCGCCCCGACCTTCTCGCAATATGTGTTGCAGGGCGCAATTTTGATCATCGCCGTGGGCATGGCCAGTCTCGGCCGCTCGCTGGCGGAACGCTGAGGAGGAACCGATGACAAGCGATAACGAACCCTGGGAAGTCTATGTCATCGAGTTCGCCCGATCACGGCAACAGCCCTGGGTGGATCTCGTCGCCGGCATGTATGACGACGGCAAGGTCGACCTGCCCTTCTCCTTCGTCCTGCTGCGGCGCGGCGACCGCAACGTGCTGGTCGACACCGGTTTCATCCAGGAATCGAGCGACGCCTTCTCGCTGAAATTCGGCATCCCCTACTGGGTCTCGCCGGTTCGCATGCTGGCCGAGCTTGGCATTGCACCCGGCGGCATCACCGACATTTTCGTCACCCATGCGCATTTCGACCACATGGGATCGATCGCCGAGTTCCCGAACGCCAATCTCCACATCCAGAAAAGCGAATTGCTTTCCTGGTACGAGGCAATCGCCTTGCCTCCCCGTTTCGGTTATCTGACCGCCATCATCGATCCCGATACGCTGCGCGCCGCCCTCGATGCATCGGTCGAACATCGCGTCTCGCTGATCGACGGCGACAAGGACGATGTGCTGCCGGGCATCCATGTCCGGCTGGGCAGCGGCCACACGATCGGGCAGCAATTCGTCATCGTCCAGTCCGCGCGAGGCAGGCTGGTCATCTCCGGCGACTGCGTCTATTCGAGCCGGCAGATCACCGGGCACAAGCACGACGGCGTCTACGCGCCGCTCAACAATGCCGTCGGCAGCGTCTGGGAACAGCTCAAGACCATCGACCGCATCAACACCGAGATCGGCGGCGATCTTGGACAGTTGATCATCCTGCACGACATAGAGCGGTGGAAGGGCCTGCCCATTGTGGCTGAACTCGAAGGATTTCGTATCGTCAAGGCCGGATAGGAAAACTGAAGACGGCCTTCCAGGCGCTGCTTCCAGGTGGCGCCTTGCAAGTAGCGGACTTTCCAGATCTTCGACGAATGACTGTTCTAACAAACGGGGCTGGTGTTTCCGGACATTAGCCTCAGCCGGCGGTCACTTCCCGGATCGCCGTTGCATTGGTTGTTCGGCCTTTGAGCGCCGGCGCCCATATCGGCCGTCACGCACCAACTTGACTCCTTGTATGGACAAGCTACCATCTGTTGCCGCTCTGGCCGTGACGCGCAAGGCGCGAACCAACAAGGGGTTTGATGCAAATGGGACTGAAGACTCTGCTGACCGCCGCCGTCGTCACGGCGGGAATGATCACCTCGGCGTTCGCCGCCGACAAGAAATACACGATCGGCTACGACAATTACTTCATGGGCAACAGCTGGTCGGTCCAGCTCGCTGCCGAGTTCAAGGCCGAGGCCGAAAAGGACAAGGACCGCGTCAATGTCGTCTATGTGGAATCCGCCGGCGACACGCAAAAGCAGATCACCAACATCGAGGATCTGATCACCAAGAAGGTCGACGCCATCATCACCACGCCGACCTCGCCGACGGCGCTGATTCCGACCCTGAAGAAGGCACGCGCGGCAGGCATCAAGGTCGTGCTGCTCGCCTCGACCATCAAATCGCAGGATTACGACGCGCTGGTCACCGTCGACGACATCGCCTTCGGCAAAACAGGCGCCGAATGGCTGGTCAAGCAGATGGGCGGCAAGGGCAACATCATCGCCCTCAACGGCATCGCCGGCATTTCGGTGAGCGACGACCGCTACAAGGGCGCAAAGGAGGTCTTCGATGCCAATCCGGGTATCAAGATCCTGGGCGCCGTCGATGCTTCGTGGGATTACGCGCAAGGCAAGCAGGCGGTCTCCAACCTGCTCGCGGCGAATCCGCAGATCGACGGCGTGTGGTCGCAGGGCGGCGCCATGACGCTCGGCGCCATCGACGCGTTCGAAGCGGCGCAGCGCCCGCTGGTGCCGATGACCGGCGAGGACAACAATGGCTATCTGAAGCGCTGGCAGGCGCTGAAGGACAAGGGCTTCGTGTCGATCGCCACCTCCAAGCCGACCTGGCTCGGTTCGGAAGCGCTGCGCATCACGCTCGATCTGCTGGACGGCAAGAGCGTGACCAGGGACACCGTGCTGCCGGTGCCGACGATCACGGCCGACGACCTCGGCAAATATGTGAAGGCGGACCTGTCCGATTCGTTCTGGGCCAATACCCGCCTTACCGACGAGCAGGTCAAGGCGATCTTCGCAAACTGAAGGTTGGTCGATGATCGAGATCACGTCCCCAGCACTGAAGCCAATGCCGGCCGGGCTCCCGCGGCTGGCAGTGGCGCAGGTGTCGAAAGCCTTCGGCGCCAACAAGGTGCTGCGGGACGTGTCCTTCTCCGTTCGCGCCGGCGAGATCGTTTCGCTCGTCGGCGAGAACGGGGCGGGCAAATCGACGCTGATGCACATTTGCGCCGGCAGTTTTCCCGCCGACGGCGGCGCGATGGCGCTCGACGGCGCGGCTTTCCGCCCCGCATCGCCCAAGGCCGCACGCCGGGCGGGAGTGGCTTTGGCCCTGCAGGAGACTTCGATCCTGCCGGACCTGTCGGTTGGCGAGAACCTGTTCTTCGGCGACGAGCCGCGCAATGGTCTGGGGTTCATCCGGCAGAAACGCCTGCACGAAGCGGCGGATGCGCTATTCGCAGAGATGGGCTTTGCCCTGAAATCCACCCGCATGGGCAGCGAACTCAGCGCCGCCGAGCGGCAGATGGTCGAGATCGCCAAGGCAATTCGGCTGAAACCGCGCCTGCTGATCCTTGACGAGCCGACGGCCTCGCTCTCCTCGCACGAGACCGAACTGGTGCTGGCGGCCATGGCGCGGCTCAAGGCGCAAGGCAGCGCCGTGATTTTCATTTCCCACCGGCTCGACGAAGTGATGGAAGCAGCCGACCATGCGGTCGTGCTCAAGGATGGCGCGCTGACGCTCGACGCCGAGCGCGGCGCCTTCAGCCGCGACGACCTGATCCGCGCCATGGTTGGCCGCACGCTGGCCGATATCTTCCCGGCCCGGCCCGCCGACCTTGCGGCCGCGCCGGTGCGTTTGTCGGTGGCCAATGCCACCGCTGCCGGGCTGAAGCCGCTTAGCTTCGCGCTGCGCGCCGGAGAGGTCGCCGGTTTCGCCGGGCTCGAGGGCCAGGGCCAGCGGCCGCTGGCGCGGGCTTTGTCGGGCATCACGCCGTTCCATGGCGGCGAGATCGCTATCGACGGCGTGCCGATCAGACTGACCAGCGTGGCAAGGGGCATTGCAGCGGGCATCGCCTCCATTCCCGACGACCGCAAGCATGAGGGCCTCGCGCTCGATCTGCCGATCCGCATGAATGTCAGCTTGTTTGCCCTGTCGCGACGCAGCGGCTGGGGCTGGCTCGCCCATGCGCTCGAGCGGCGCTTCGCCGAAACGGCCCGCCAGCGCTTCGCCATCCGCTCGACCGGCATCGACCAGCCGGTCCGGCAGCTCTCGGGCGGTAACCAGCAGAAAGTGGTGTTTGCCCGCTGGCTCGCCGAAACGCCGAAAGTGCTGGTGCTCTACGAACCGACCAAGGGCGTCGATGTCGGCGCCAAGACCGAAATCTACCGGCTGATCGGCGATCTCACCGCGGCAGGCGTTGCCGTGGTGCTGATCAGCGCCGACATGCTTGAACTGATCGGCCTCAGCGACCGCATCCATGTGCTGTTCGAAGGCGCCGTGACCGGCACGCTGGCCCGGCCGGAATTTTCGGAGGAAGCGATCATGCGGCTCGCCGCCGGTCCGGAGGGCGTGTTGACCCATGCAGCCTAGAGGATCGGTCCGCCCCAATCTGATGCTCGGCCTGCCGGCGCTGCTGCTGGCCCTGGCCATCGGCGCGATCGCCACCACATGGTCGGGCGACTTCATCTCCGCCGGCAATCTCGGCAATCTGGTCAACCGCGTGCTGCCGCTCGCCATCGCAGCCCTTGGCGAGGCGGTGGTGCTGTTTGCCGGCCGCATCGATTTGTCGGTCGGCTCGGTCATCAGTCTTTCGACAGCGATCCTCGGCGTAACCTCGGCGCAGCTCGGCTGGCTCAGCATCCCGCTGGTCATCCTTGCGGGGCTTGCTTGCGGCGCCTTCAACGCCGCCGGCGTCATCCTGCTGCGCATCAATCCGCTGATCATGACGCTCGCAACATCGGCGGTGGTGAAGGGGATCGCCTTGCTGCTGCTTCCCTCGCCAGGCGGCGAAGTCGACTACGGCTTCTACGATGCCTTCTACGGCCAGGATCAATTCTTCGGCTGGCCGCTGCTTCTGATCGCTTGTGCGTTCGCCGCCGCCTTCGCGATCTTCGGGTTCACCCACTTCGGACGGTCCATCTATGCGCTGGGCTCCGACGGCCGTGCCGCCTTCGCCAACGGCGTCAACGTGCCTGGCATCGATCTCTCGGTGTTCCTGATTTCGGGCGGGCTCGCCGCCGTCGCCGGCCTCGCAGTGGGCATCAAGATCCTCTCCGGCGACCCGCTCATCGGCGATTCCTTCACGCTCGATGCCATCGCGGCGGCGGTGCTGGGTGGTGTGGCGCTGCAAGGCGGACGCGGCAGTGTCTTCGGCGTCCTTGCCGGGGCCATCGCGCTGGTGCTGATCGGCAATGCCTTCAACCTTCTGGAGCTCAACACCAATCTGCAGCAGATCGCCAAGGGGCTGATCTTCGTGGCGGCGCTGATGCTTTTCATGCGCGGCAGATCGCGGAGCCTGGCATGACCGTCGCAATCTATCTCGACCGCCTCCGGCCGGCCGGCGCCAGCCTGCGCGCCATGGCGTTGCTGCTGCTGCTGCTTGCCGCCTTCTTCATCTCGGCGCGCGGCTTCTCGTCCATCCTGCTGCTCGACAACATCCGGCAGGCAGCACCGCTCGGTGTCGTTGTCGCCGGACAGGCATTGGTGCTGATGATGGGCCGGCTCGACCTTTCGGTCGGAGCAACCGCCTCGATGGCCAACATCGTCCTGTGCTCGATCTTCAACAGCGACATGGCCAATCTGGTGCCGGCTGTGACCGCGACCCTTGCCGCCGGCGCGCTGGTCGGCCTCGCCAACGGCATCATGTCGACCAAGCTTCGCATCCCGGCCTTTCTGGCGACGCTCGCCAGCTCGCTGATCATCGCCGGTCTGGTGGTGTTCTTCACCAATGGCTCGCCGCGCGGCGCGGTGCCGCCCGCCTTCCGGGTCATCACCGAGGGCTGGCTCTTCGGCGTCGCTCCCTACTCCGCCCTCATCTGGCTGGTGCTGCTGGTCGCGCTGCTGCTGCTCGTCCATTTCACCATGCTCGGTCGCAAGATGATCCTGTCGGGCGCCAACGTGGTCGCCGCGCGGCACAGCGGCATTCCTTCGGATGGACTGATCATCCTGTCTTTCGTGCTGTGCAGCGTGCTGGCCTCGATCGGCGGCATCCTGCTGTCGGCGATCACCGGCATGGCCAGCATCGGCGTCGGCAACAACTTCACGCTGGATTCGATCGCGGCCGCGGTCATCGGCGGCGCGCTGTTCGCCGGCGGTGTCTTCCTGCCGCTCGGCGCCATGGCCGGTGCGCTGATCCTGTTCTTCGTGCAAAGCCTGCTCTATGTGCTGGCCTTGCCGCCCGCCGCCAAATTCATCGTCCAGGGTCTCATCATCATCCTGGCGCTCGCGCTTGCGAACCTCAAACAGGAGCGATCCCAATGAGCTTCATCCGCACCCTGACCGGCGACATCGATCCCGACCAGCTCGGCGTGACCTATGCGCACGATCATCTCTTCTGCATCCCGCCGCTGTGGAAGGAGAAGAAGATCGACGACTTCATGATCGACGACGTCGAGGCATCGATCAAGGACGTCGAGCTGTTCGTCAAGGCCGGCGGCCAGGCTGTCTACGACGCCACCGCCATCGACTACGGCCGCGATCCCGTGGCGCTGAAGACCATCTCCGAGCGCACCGGCATCAAGATCATCGCCACCGCCGGGTTCAACAAGGCGGTGATGTGGCCCGGGCAGATGCAGGGCCAAAACATGACGTTCCAGATGTGGATCGACACCCACAGCCGCGCCGAGATCCGTGACCACATCGCCGGCGAAATCACCACCGGCCTCGACGGCACCGACATCCGCGGCGGCGTGGTGAAGTTCGGTACCGGCTACAACACCATCAGCGATGCCGAGGACAAGGTGCTGCGCGCCACGCTGGACGCGCATAAGCAAACCAATGCCCCGATCCATTCGCACACCGAGCTTGGCACGCTGATCCTGGAGCAGTTGGCGATCGTCAAGTCCGAGGGCGTCGACCCCAGCCGCCTGACCATCGCCCATGTCGACCGCAATCCCGATCCGTGGGTGCACGCCAAGGCAGCCGAGACCGGCGTCTATATGTGTTTCGACGGCATTTCCCGCATCAAATACCACCCCGAAAGCGTGCTCATCGACTGCATCCTCAAGCTCGTCAAACGCGGCTACGAGAAGCAAGTGATGATCGGCGGCGACATCGCCCGCCGCACCATGTACCGAAACTATGGCGAAGGCGGCCTCGGGCTCGGCTATATCCTCGAAAGCTGGGTGCCGCGCTTCATCGAGGAGGCGGGCGAAGCCGGCTTCGACGGCAAGGCGCTCATCCACACCTTCATGGTCGAAAACCCCAAGCGGGCTTTCGCCTTCAGAACCTGAGGCCCGATTTGTATCTCGAACACGCCGAACTGGAACGCCTCAACGATGCGCAAGCGCGCGCGCTGCTGCTGAAAAAGCCCGTGGTGCTGCTGCCCATCGGCGCGGTCGAGGCGCATGGCGACCATCTGCCGGCGGGCACCGACAACTATCTGGCGCGCCGGCTGTCGGAGGCCCTGGTCGAGCGCATCGCCGGCGCGACACCGGTGATGCTGTTGCCGCTCTTGCCGTTCGGCCAGGTCTGGTCGCTGTCGGATGCGCCCGGCTCGTTTTCAATCTCCAATGAAACCGTGACGCGCACGGTCGCGGAAATCGGCCTGTCAGTGCTGGAAAAAGGACTGTCGAGCCTTGCCGTGATCAACGCGCATTACGGTAACGTGACGGCGTTGCGCGAGGCGCAGCGCCAGCTCAAGGACAAGGGCGTGACCGTCGCCATCTTCAACTATCCGGGGGCAGCCGAGCCCGCGAAAACAGTCCGCGAAAGGCCGGCCGCGCACCCCTCCTACATGCATGCCTGCGAGATCGAGACATCCTACATGCTGCATCTGGCGCCGGAATTGGTGCAAATGGACGAGGCGATCGTCAATTATCCCAACTTTCCCGCCGACTTTGGCGAGGTGGCCTATCGTTGGAGCGAATTCTCGGCGAGCCCGGTGCTCGGCGACGCCACCGCCGCCACTGCCGAAAAAGGCAGGATAATCCTCGACGCCGTCATTAACCGGATGGCTGAACTGGTCGCGGACCTCTATTCTCGGCAGTCAGGATCCCGATCGATTGGGGAAACATCACCTTGAAAGCCGACGCCAGCGCGGTGCGCGATCATCGCCCGATCTACATCCAGGTGGCCGAAAGCCTGCGTGCGCGCATTCTGTCGGGCTATTACGAGGATCGCCTCGACGGCGAATTGAAGCTCGTCGAGGAATGGGAGGTGAGCCGCCGCACGATCCAGCAGGCGATCGACATCCTCGTGCGCGAGGGCCTGCTGCGGCGACACCAGGGCACCGGCACCTTCATCAACAAAAGCGGCGTCGCCAGGCATTATCGAGCGATCACGTCGATAACCGACGGCGTGCGGGCGCAAGGGCTGGCGGCCGACTATCGCATTCTTGCCAGTGCGCCTGAGCCGGCCTCGCCAGGCGCCAAGGCGTTTTTCGCCCTTGCCGACGGTGCTTCGGTCTATCGCCACACACGCCTGGTGCTTGCCGACCGCAAACCGGTCGCGGTCGCCGACACGCTGCTCAATCTTGAACGGCTTAAGGGCCTCGAACTCTCTCACCTCGCTCAGGGTCTCTATGAAGCGCTGCGCCAGGGCTTCGGCCGCACCATCGTCCATGCGGAGGACCGCTACCGGCCCGCGATCGCCGACGCGCAGACGGCGCAGCTCCTGGAGCTTGACGAGCCGGCAGCCATCTATATCGCCGAACGCCGCGCCTTCGACCAGTCCGGCGCACCGATCGAACTGTCGACCATTTCTCTGGTGCCGGTCGCGCTGGAGATCTCGATTTCCCAGGTCGGCGCTGATTGGCCGGGTGCCGCACCGCCTGCCGGTGAGCCCTGGAATTACCGGGTGGGATTCGGCAATTTCGCCGGTTGAGCTTTCCGCCTTATCTCTTTGTTTGAGCGTCGGATTGATGCCCTATCACCGATAAACCGGCGCCACTCGATCCAGCATGGCCTCGCAAGCGACCTGATAGCGTCGATACCCCTCCTCATAGGCGGCGCGCAGGGTGGGATCGGGATCATGCCGCCGCGACAGGCTGAAGGTCTCGCGGCAAGCTTGCCTGATGTCGCCGTACCAGCCGATCGCCACCGCGGCCAGCAGCGCCGCGCCCTTGGCGCCGAACTCGCTTCCCTCGGGCACTTCGACCGGCACGCCGGTCACATCGGCGATCATCTGCGTCCAAAAGGGGCTACGCGCCGCACCGCCAACGAGGCGGATCGCCGAGATCGGCTGTTCGATGCGGTCGTAGCAATCGCGGATCGCATAGGCGAGCCCTTCATAGACGGCGCGGATCAGATCCCCTCGCCCGTGGCCGGGATTGAGGCCGACAAAGCCGGCGCGAGCGCCGGCCTCGAGCCGCGGCGCTATGATGCCGATATGGCTGAGATACGGCACATAGCACACTCCCCCGGCACCGGCCGGGCTGCTCGCCGCCAGCGAAGCCAGTTGCGCATAGGCATCCGGCCTCCCCAGGAGATCCGGACAAAGTGCACTGAGACTCCAATCCAGGTTGGTTGTGCCGGCGAAATTGACCATCGTCTTGATCCAGAGGTCGCCGGGGACGGTGAAGAGTATGCCCATGTCGCGGGGGCTGAACACCGGAGCATCGGAAACCACTCCGTTGAGACAGGTCGTTCCAACGACCGAGCAGGCAATGCCGGGCTCCGCCGCGCCGGCGCCCAGGACACAGGCCGGCAGATCGCCGGCGCCGATCGCCACCGGCGTTCCGGGCGCGAGCCCGGTGGCGTGGGCAGCCTCAATGCTGAGAACGCCCGCGAGATCGCTCGAACGCCGCACGGGCGGCAGGAGATGCGCGTGACGCTCGATCCCGAAGAGTTGCAGGAGCTCCGGATTGAAGGCACGCCGCACGGCACTTCCCGGCGCGATTGCGGCGTCGGTCTCGTCAGTGGCGATAGTGCCGGTCAGCCTCATGCGAATGAAATCCTTGGCGGTCAGGATCACCGAAGCCCGCGCCACTGACAGCGGCTCGTTTTCGGCAAGCCACGCCAGGACCGGCAAGGTGCAGCCAAGCTGCATAACTTGCCCGGAACTGTCGAAGAGCTGCGACATCAGGGACGGATTCGCCGCGCTCAGCCGGTCGACCAGTTCCTGTGCCCTGCCGTCGTTCCACAAGATTCCCGGGCGCACGACCTGCTGGTCCGCGCTCACCAGCCAGCCGCCGATCATGACGCCCGAAATGGCCAGCGCGGCGACGGCAGCCGGCGAAACCTTGGCCGCTGCCATCAACTCGCGGCAGGCAGTGCAAGCGGCGTCGAAAAGCTCGTCCGGCTCCATCTCGTACCAGCCGGCATGCGGTGAGAGGACGGCCGTGCGCCGCGAGGTCGTCGCCAATTCGCGGCCGGCCCGGTCGAAGAGCGCGGCCTTCGTCACCGACGTTCCGACATCCAGTCCAATGATGTATTGATGGCCCATGGAAGGTTACTTGTCTCTTTGAGTGAACAAGTAGACATGCCGCTCGCCGCGAGTGCCGTCAAGCGAGTTCGCCTGGGCGAATTCCTATCCGACAGACCTGCGCGCAAGAACTCACACGGAACCAGTCATTCCGCCGTCGACATAGACGATCTGGCCGGTCACGAAGCTCGATGCATTGGAAGCCAGGAAGATCGCCGCACCGCCCAATTCATCGACCTCGCCCCATCTGGCCAACGGCGTCCGGCCGACCAGCCAGCGCGAGAATTCGGCATCTTTCACCAGCGCCTCGTTCAGATCCGTCCGGAAATAGCCGGGCGCCAAACCATTGACCCGGATGCCGTGCGGGCCAAGTTCCGCCGCAAGGCCCTTGGTCAGCATCTTCATTGCGCCCTTCGATGCAGTATAGGGCACGATCGAGGGGCGCCCGAGTTCGCTCTGCACCGAGCAGATATTGATGATCGAACCCTGTCTGCGGCCTATCATCGACCGGACGACCGGCTGGGTGAGGTAGAACGCGCTGTAGAGATTTGTCCGCATCAATTTATCGAACATCTCGGCCGGGAAGTCGGCGAAGGGCGCCCGGTGCTGCATGCCGGCATTGTTGACGAGGATGTCGATCGGCCTGAATTCCGCTTCGAGCCTGCCGATTTCGCGCTCCACATCCTCGGCTAAGGTGACATCGAAAGTGGAACCGACCGCCTCGATTCCCGACGCTTTCAGCGATCCCACGGCTTTCTCGACCTGACCTTCATCACGCCCGTTGATGATGACGGCGGCGCCCGCCTTGCCAAGGGCTTTGGCAAGCGCCAGGCCGATGCCCCGGCTCGATCCAGAAATGAAGGCGGTTTTGCCGGCGAGGCCGAACAGGTCCGATAGGTCGGTCAAAGCGTCTTTCCCAAAATGGCGGCCACCGTCAGGCGGTCAAAATTGCAGTTGAGCCCTCATGCGTCGGCTCTTGTCGGCACAGCCAGATCGAAGGCCTGCCGCGCATCGTAGGCGCTGACGACCGCCGTCAGCAATGGCGGAACGTCAACAAGGCCGCGGCCGTTTCTGTCAACTGCGCGACGCGGCGGCGCTCTCCATCCAGGGAACAGGAAGGCTGCTTGCGAGTTCAAGTTGAGGAATACGCGCGACATACGTGGCGCGGCCGCATGAAGGAGAGGAAAATATGGGCCTTGGAACCATTCTCATCATCATTTTGATACTTGCTTTGCTGGGCGGTTTTTCCGGCTTGGGCGGCGGGCCTTTTTATGGAACCGGCTATTATGGCGGCGGTGGTCTGGGGCTCGTATTGCTCGTCGTCATCATTCTGGTCGTCCTCGGGCGAATCTAGTCGGCCAGCACAGGTTGGCTTGCCCGCCGCTTCGCAAGGGAGCGGCGGGCTTTTGCTGAAAACCGGAGACGTCGGTGAAGCGCAAACTCGACCTGAGGGGCGGAAAGCCCGTCTGGTTCTCCTATCGTGCGCCATCGGTGCCGGTGGAAAAACTGACGCGGGATGTAAAGACCGACGTGCTGGTTATCGGCATGGGCATCAGCGGCGCCATGGCGGCCGAAGCACTGACGCGCGCCGGTCATTCGGTGATCTGCATCGACCGGCGCGGGCCGCTGAAGGGATCGACCTCGGCGACGACGGCCTTGGTACAGTTCGAGCTTGACCAACCCTTGACGAAACTTGCGACGATCAAAAACAAAGCGGATGCCGAGCAGGCATGGCGACGCTCGCGCCTGGCGGTGATTAACCTGAGCGGACGGATTGCCGAACTCGGCATCGATTGCAGCCTGAGCTGTTTGCCTTCGCTTTATCTTGCCGGCAATCTGCTCGATCCGGCCGAATTGCAGGCCGAGGCAGAGGCCCGCCGACAGGCCGGAATCGCCGCAACCTATCTGACCCGCCAGGCTCTCGCGGAAAGGTTCGGCATCCATCGCGCCGGCGCCATTCTCAGCCATGGCAATATTGCGCTCGACCCGCGCAAGCTCACCGCGGGGCTGCTGCTCAAATCATTGGCGCGCAAGGCGCGTTTCTATGCGCCGGTCGAGGCGACAGCCATCGAACACGGTCGTAGCCAGGTTACCGTTGGCACCAGCCTTGGGCCGATCATCACGGCGCGGCATCTGGTGTTGGCGACGGGTTACGAACTGACCGATCTCATCCCGGCGACCAGGCACCGCATAGTTTCGACCTGGGCGGTCGCCACGGGTCGGCAGCCAAAGGCGATCTGGACGGACGCAGCTCTGATCTGGGAGGCTTCGGACCCCTACCTCTATATCAGGGCAACGGCCGATGGGCGCGTCATCTGCGGCGGCGAGGACGAGGATTTCACCGACGAGGCACATCGCGATGCGCTGATCGCCGACAAGGCCGAACGGCTGACGGAAAAACTGGGCAGCCTGTTCCCGAAGCTCGACGTCCGCCCCGAATTTGCCTGGGCCGGCTCCTTCGGCACCACGACATCGGGGCTGCCCTATATCGGCGCCCTGCCTGATCATCCGCGCGTTCATGCCGTGATGGGCTATGGCGGCAACGGCATCACTTTCTCACAGATTGCTTCTGAGATCGTTGCGTCGGCGATTGATGGAGGCGACGATACCGACACAGGCTTGTTTGCGTTCAGCCGCTCCTGATCAAGGAACCACTCGCCCCGCTGGCGGTTCCTGCCTATCAGAGGAGTACGGCGATGAACGACGATACCCAAGATCACGCCCGGAAAATGCGCGAAAACACTTCGCTGGCACACGCCTTGGCCGCGGAAACCGGCATAACCGTTGATCAGGCAGTCGACCTGATCGCCATGATCGGTACCGACCGCAACTCATTGCTGCGCGAGGCAAGAATATTGAGGAAGCGACCGGGTCAGTCTCTCTCCTGAGTTCCGTCGCGCCTCTATTGCACGTGCATCTGGCGAGGATCGAGTTGACCAGCCTCGTCTTCGAGACTGCCATTCCCAGGCAATGCGACACCGGTATCGAGGGATGACCCGCCCTTCCCCATGACGGCTGTCAGGCCATCGAATTCCATGGGCGCCCCATAGAATTGGGCCACCTGAATGACGAGATGTTCAATATCTTCAAGGGCGATGTTTTCGGCGAGATTGCGTCGCCTCACCTCCTCCGCGACGACGGCGACGTTGACGATGCCTCGCGCGTGCAGCGCGGCCAGAACCTGGGCATTCAAATCCTCGCGCAGCTGAGCCGAATATTCGTAACGCATGGAAAACCTCCTTCCAGGAATTGTTTTCCCTCGCCATCGATCGTGCACCTTGGGCGCGCTATTGGCAAGAAAAATTTTGAATATTTGTACATAAAATCAATTAGTTAGCATAGTATGACGATTGCGGAATCCACGTCTGTCACTCATCATTTGCCTTGCACACAAATCATCTCAAACCCCCTCTTGACGCATTATGAGACGAATACTAACTCTGCTGTAACTGAGGTAATTACCAACTCGTCTCGTTTGTGTGTTGGAGGGGCTAACATGGCCGACCTGGAACGACCCGAACGATTGCAGATCATGCTGACTGCCGAGGAGCTCGCCGCCCTTGAGAACTGGCGTTTTGAAAAGCGCATGCCAAGCAGATCGGCGGCGGTAAGAGAATTGTTGCGTCGCGGTCTGGCGGCGGAAGGATTCCTGACTGCGGCGCAAGGCGCCAAATCTCAGGACTTTGGAATTCTGCCCGATTCCGAAGTGTCCCCCGGATCCGGCGGTGACTAGACGCCGGCACGATCCTTCCTGACCCTAAAAAAGGGGCCGAAAGGCAACTCTGAGGCTTTCAAATGCGTTGGTCTGCAAAGCCACGCCGGAGTCTCTCATGTCGCTGACCGCCTTCGCCCTCAATTGCAGCCTAAAAACGCCGAACGATGACGAGAAATCATCAACCGACAGGTTGCTGGCCGATCTCCTCGCTGCCCTGGTGCCGCACGGCGTCAAGGGCGAAATCGTGCGCGTGCTCGAATACGACATCAAGCCAGGCGTCCTCTCCGACATGGGCAAGGGCGATGCCTGGCCGCAGTTGCGCAAGAAGATCGTCGCGGCCGATATCTTCGTGCTGGGGCTGCCGATCTGGATGGGCCAGCCCTCCAGCGTAGCCAAGCGCGTGATGGAGCGTATGGATGCCTTTCTTTCGGAGGCCGACGACAGCGGGCGCATGCCGGCGGCCGGCAAGGTCGCGCTGGTGGCGATCGTCGGCAATGAGGATGGTGCCCATCATTGCCACGCTGAATGCTTTCAGGCGCTGAACGACGTCGGTTTCACCATCCCGGCGAATGGCGGCGTCTATTGGGTCGGTGAAGCGATGGGCAGCGTCAACTATGTCGACCTGCCGGGCACGCCGGAGAAGGTCGTCGAGATGATCGACATGGCTGCCTCGAACGCTGCTCATCTGGCGAAGGTGCTGAAGGCCGGCACCTATCCCGGCGTCCCGCAATGACCGGCAGAGAGGTCGGCCTTTGACTACGTCCAGCCTGACAGCACCGTCTCCATGTCCACCGTCTCGACCTGCTGCGCAAACCGTTGATGATAGACCGTCAACAAGGCATCATGCGTGGCGTCCGACGAGCTGCAGAGGGCGTCCGTGACGAGCACCACGCGGTAGCCGAAATCGATGGCCCCAAGCACGGTGGCCAGCACACACACGTCGGTCTCGCCGCCGGTGATCACCAAAGTATCGACCTGCCGTTGTAAGAGAAGGCGCCTGAGCCCGCCTTCGAACCAGGGGGAATAGATGTGCTTGTCGATGACAACAGCGGGAGGACAGTGCCGCGCGAGTGAAGGCAGCAGGCCGATCATTGCCGGGTCGAGCCCGTCCAGGGTCATCGAAGCCCAGCGTTCATAGTAACGTTTCCAAGTCCCCACACCCTGGCCAGGCCTCTGCGCGGGCAGGAAGCGGGTGAACACGGTCTGCGCGGCGCGTCGTTCGACAAGGCTCTCAATAAGCGGCAGCACACGCGTTATCCAGGGTGTCGCCCACGGCGAAGGCTCCGCGAACAAGCGTTGCATGTCGACGCAAAGGTGCACGCAGTTGTCGCCCAAAGGGCCATATGCCAGCCCCGGCGTCGACATCAGGAGATCGACGATCGCAACGTCGTTTCACGGCCGGAATGGGTCTCAAGCGGTCTATCGATATCGGTCTGGTTGTTCATGAGTTCAACCTGCGAAACGTCTGCCACTAACGCGGAGCACGACACCTCGTTCCCCGCGATCTGAGGGTGAAATGATCATCGCGTATCGCCCTTGTGGCGGTTCGTCGGAACCCGGGGACGAATTGCCGGTTTAGTCAACAACTTCGTCGGACAAGCTGAGGACTGAACCATGAGCGTGCTTTACCGTGCGGCAAAGATCGCTGAACAGGCTCATGCCGGCCAGACTGACAAGACCGGAAGCCCCTATATCGAGCACTGCCGCCGGGTCGTTGATGCCCTGGACACGATTGATGGCAAGGCTATTGCCTACCTTCACGACGTACTTGAGAAAGGTGAGGGATGGAGCCGCGATCGATTGGAGGCGGCCGGCTTTGGGCCCTCCATCGTCTCGGCGGTGGATGCCATGACCCGCCGACCCGACGAAGATGAGTTTACTTTCGTGCGCAGAGCGGGGTCCAATCCCCAGGCTCTACCGGTCAAGCGCGCGGATCTCGCCGACAATATGTGGCAGGCACGACAAATCGGCGCCTCGACATCGAAATACGAGGAAGCCCTCCAACTCCTCGACAAGGAGTTCAGCGACTGAAGCTTGCCCTTTGGGGCTCCATCGAATTCAGTCTTATTCGGGGACGTGTGGCGTATGTCGCTTATCCTGAGCAGGATTGGCTTCGATGCGCGCCTTGTCTGGATCGAACGTTCCATGACGGCTTAGGGCCAGAGCGGCGGTTTCCGGCGTCTCATACGCCCACATGAAATCATCGGCGGATCCGCCAACGGCATGGACGCGCCAGAAACTCGCGGTGCCTTTCAATGGGAAGTCAGTCCTGTTGTTCGTCTTTTCGAGAAGGTCGAAATAGATGTCCTCAAAAGGAATGTAGAATACAGAATCATCTCCCTGTTCGTAAACGACTTTTGCCCGTTCAGTCGATGCAATAATGGCGTCCGAGAATCTGACGGTCACCGTTCCTTCAAACGGCGCGATCCTAAGCGTCGCAGGGCTGTGGGTTGAGTTTGCGGTCAAAGGTTGCATCCGACCTCTCCATCACTTTGCACTTTCTTTCGAACTTTAGCCGTGCCTGCGCCGAACCAAGTTGGCCCTCGGCCAATCAGCCCTCCGCCTTGAAATTCTTCGCCTCCTTCGCTGCCTTCTTGCGGTCGCCATCGTGCTTCTGGAGCAACTCCCTTGCCTGCCTGGGCGACACGTCGGTCGTCTCGGCAAGATGGAGAGCATCCTTGTCAATGTGTTCGCTCTTTCTTCCGGCTGCAGCTTTCTCAACCATGCTTTCACCTGACCTTACTTCTGGGAGGGTTGCAGCTGCCCTGCAACTTCAAAACGATGGATCGGCGGAGTGGTTCCGCATTACCAAAGGAATGGCGCATCGCGCCTAAACCTTTTCGCGGCACGTGCGTTGTTCCCAGGCCCCCATTGGACAGCGTCATTTGTCATTGGCGCACGCAGTGATGCCCGACATGAAAGGCCCCGAACATGTATTTCATAGCCTTGGCGACGGACTATGACGGAACGCTGGCGCAGGAGGGGATCGTTTCGAAAAAGACGCTGTCTGCGCTCGAACGGCTGAAGAAGACGGGGCGCAAGCTTATCCTGGTTACCGGACGCGAACTGCCCGACCTTAAGCAGGTCTTTCCCGAACTCGGCATTTTCGACAAGGTGGTCGCAGAAAATGGCGCCTTGATCTACACCCCTGCCAGCGAGGAAGAGCGCACCATTTCGCCAGCGCCCTCGCCCGATCTCGTCGCTAAACTGAAGAAGCGTGGGGTGAAACCGCTTTCGGTCGGCCGCTCGATCGTCGCGACCTGGGAACCGCATCAGGCGACGGTCCTCGATGTCATCAAGACACTGGGACTGGAGCTGGAGATCATCTTCAACAAAGGCGCGGTGATGATCCTGCCGAGCGGCATCAACAAGGCAGCGGGGCTGGCCGCCGCACTTCAGGATCTTCGCCTCTCCCCGCGCAATGTGGTCGGCGTTGGCGATGCCGAAAACGACCATGCCTTTCTGCGGGCCTGCGGCTGCAGCGTCGCAGTCGACAATGCGCTGCCAGCCGTGAAGGACACTGCCGATCTGGTAACGCGCGGAGCGCGCGGCAAAGGCGTGGAGGAACTGATCGGCAAGCTGATCAAGCATGATCGCGAGCTTGTGCGTAAGTCGCGCGACGGTATCCTGCTTGGCGCTGCGGCCGGAAAAGAGACATATCTGTCGCCGACCGATACCGTTCTGATCGCCGGAAGCTCCGGCATCGGCAAATCCACACTGGCCACCGCGCTGACGGAACGATTCGTCGAAAACGGGTACCAGTTCTGCATCTTCGACCCTGAGGGAGATTATGATGGCCTGCAAGGTGCCGTCCGGCTGGGCGATGGCGAGAGTGCGCCGACAAAGGAACAACTGCTCGACCTGATCGAGAAGCCCGACATCAATGTTGTCGTCAATGGCCTGTCCCTCAGGGTCAACGAGCGCCCCGATTTCTTTGCCGATCTGCTGCCCGGCCTTGGCAATTTCCGCTACCGCACGGCACGACCGCATTTTCTGGTCATCGATGAAGCGCATCACCTTCTGCCCAAGCGGCGCGACGACACCCGTGCGGTCCTGTCATTGGAATTGCCCGGCACAATCCTGATCACGGTGCATCCCGAAGCGATCTCGACGGACGCGCTGCGCCTGGTGACGGCCGTCATCGCGCTCGGTCCCAAGGCGAAGAGCGTCATCAAGACATTCTGCCAGGAAACCGGGATAGAAGCGCCAAAGCAGATGTCATCGCCAAAGGGCGACCGCGTGCTTTTCTGGCGGCCGCAGGGGAAAAAGAAACCCGCCACGATCAAAGCGGTCGAGCCGCGCCAGTCACTCAAGCGGCACAGTCGCAAATATGCCGAAGGCCAGCTCGACGAGGCCGGCAGCTTCTATTTCACAGGCCCCGACAACGCGATGAATCTGAGGGCGCACAATCTGATGATCTTTGTACAGATGGCGGAAGGCATCGACGACAAGACCTGGGAGCACCATCTGCGCAGCGGCGATTATTCAGAATGGTTTCGCCATCAGATCAGGGACAAGGAGCTGGCCCATGAAACCCTGGCCGCGGAAAAGGACAAGACATTGTCGGCGCAGGAGAGCCGCCAGCTCGTTCTTGATGCGGTGCGCCGCCGATATACTGCTCCCGCCACAACCCCTACGGAGTAGGCCGATGTCAATCCTGGATCGAAGACCTTGATCACTGCCGACTGACGGAATAACCAGCGCAGCCAGGTGGATCTCAAGCCAATCCCTTCTTGTCTGCCTTCGCAGGCGCCCGTTCCCATCCGAACACGCTGCGGCCGCCGAGGAGATGCGATTGGTCAAGCTCGCCGGCGACGATCTCCTTCAGGCTGGGACCGGTGACATATCGTTCAACCTGCCGGGATTGGTCGTCCAGTCGCTTCAGCGCACCGATTTCTTCCTGCCCGCCAAGCTTGGCCTTGCGCACCGCAGATTTCAGCACACCGATCGTCTCGTCATAGACCTTGAGCGGCACTGGAAACGGGTGCCGGTCCTTGCCGCCATGCGCCAGCGAGAAGCGCCCGGGGTCGGAAAACCGGCACGGCGCGCCATGCAGCACCTCGGCAACCAGCGCCAGCGCACGCACGGTCCGCGCGCCAACGCCCGGCACCAGCAGAAGCTCCGAAAAATCGGCTGGGCCGCGATCGGCGGCTGCCGCGATGTTGCCGTGCAAGCGGCGCATGACAATGTCGCTTTCGCGCACATCGTGATGGGCCGGCATGACCAGATGCGGGAGCATCGGCTGTTCCGGACTTGCCTGCGCGCTGCGCTCCAGAGCGGAGAATTCCCTCACGATCCGGTCTGGCCCGAGATCGTGCAAAAGCGCCAATTGTCCCTGACGCGAGGCATCCGCGCGCCGATCCGTCAGATTAACGATCTCGCCCTGGTTGGCGCCCTCGATCGCCGCGTGCGGCTGGTCGACGAAGCTTTTCAAGCCTTCGGACAGCCAGTGATAGCGGCGCGCCACCTTGCTGTCGCCATTCATGCCTTGTTGCACGACGACCCAGTCGCCATCATCGGTGACTATGAAACCATGGAGATAAAGATCGAAACCATCCTGGACCGCAGCACTGTCCACCTTGGCGACCAGTCGGCTGGCAGTTGCAAGTCCAGCCCCATCGATGCCGACGCGCTCGCCAATGGCGGCAAGCTCCTGCGGGGTCTTGCGCGAATGCGCACCGCGACCACCACAGACATGGATGCCCAGTTCGCCGGAGAGCGGCGTCAGGCCACGCTTCAGGGCGCCGACGACGCTGGTCGTGATGCCGGACGAATGCCAGTCCATGCCCATGACGGCGCCAAAGGACTGGAACCAGAACGGATGTGCCAGACGACGCAGCAATTCCTCGCGGCCATAGTGATGAACGATCGCCTCGCACATGACCGCGCCAAGACGCGTCATGCGGTCGCCGAGCCATTTCGGCACGCGTCCGCCATGGAGCGGAAGATCAGCACTTCCAGATCGCTGCGCCATGTTTCTCTCCGAACCCATCCAAAGAACGCCCTCATCTTCACGCTCAGGAACGAATCTTGCCGCCGGCCGTTCGATCGTCAGACTTGATCATCAGACAAGGATGAAAAGATGGCTTCGGCGCGTGCGGCCTGGAAGGGCTTCCTGAAGATCGGAACGGTGTCCTGCGGCGTCAAGATCATCGGCGCCATCACCGAGGCCGACAAGATCCATTTCAAAATTCTCAACCGTGAGGACGGCCTTCCGGTAAAGAGCGCCTATGTCGACGAAAAGACCGGCGACACCGTCGACACTGCCGATCAGTTGAAGGGTTACGAGATCGAGAAGGATGAATTCATCCAGATCGAGCCAGATGATATCAAGAAGATAAAGCTGGTGTCGCAGCACACGCTTGAGGTCGGTGAATTCGTGCCGATCGCCGAGGTCGACACGCGCTATCTCGAAAAACCCTACTACCTCGCTCCTGCCGATGGCGCTTCGCTCGAAGCATTCGCCGTGATCCGCGACGCCATGGCCAGGAAGAAAGTCGCGGCGCGCTCCTGCGTGGTGCTCTACCAGCGCGGCCGGGAAGTGCTGATCCAACCTTTGGGCAAGGGCATGCTGCTGACCGAGCTGCGTACCCACGACGAGATGATCTCCGCCGAGACCGTGTTCAAGGACTTGAAGGCGCGCAAGGTCGACCCGGAGATGCTGGAAATCGCCCAGCTGCTGATCGAAAAGAAACCCGCCAAATTCGACCCGTCGAAGTTCGAGGATACTTATGAGAATGCCCTGATCGCCATGATCGACGCCAAACGCAAGGGCAGGAAGCCGCCGAAGCCGGCTCCCAAGCCGAAGACCAACGTGGTCAATCTCGCCGACATCCTGCGCAAGAGTCTCTCTCAGGAAGGCGGCAAGGCTGCAAGCCGGACCAAGTCGTCCGCACGTCAGCGGAAAAGGGCATAGCATCAACAATGGCAAAACGACTTTCAAACATCCGCAAGATCCTGAAAGACAGGGTCGAAACCGATCTGCAAGCGACGAAACTGGCCAAGGAAGCAGCGGCGACCCTTCATCCACAGGCCGTAGCAACAGAGCAGAAACTGCTGGAGGCGTTCAGACTTATCCCGGTGGCAAAACGGCTTCGAGGCGAGAGCGAGGCTGCCCGCAACGCTGCCCTCGACTTGCTGGACCAGGCAGAGAACGATTCCGGGAAGAAGAAATCCTGATCGATGCACTGAGCCGAGAAGTGGTTGATTCTATCTGTTGACGACGGCTTGGAGCCGGACACGAAAGTGACAATGACCACGTTTCCATTGCCGCTCGATATCAGCCCCATGGAAGCCAAAGCCGCCGACCGCATTCCAACCGAGCCCGGCGTCTGGCAATACGAGCCGAAATGGGATGGATTTCGCTGCCTGGCTTCCAAAGGAAGTGACACCGTCGATTTACGCGCCAAATCTGGCAAGCCACTTGGCCGCTATTTTCCCGAACTGGTCACGGCGCTCAGCGATCTGAAGATGAGAGACTTTGTTGTCGATGGGGAGATCGTCATCGACATTGCGGGATCATTTTCATTTGAGGCTTTGCAGGCACGTCTTCATCCTGCCCAAAGCAGGATCCGCAGGCTGAGCTTGGAGACACCCGCGACATTCATCCTTTTCGACATGCTGGCCGAACCTGGCGGCAATGTCATTCTCGAAGAAGGGCTGGTCGACAGGAGACAGGCTGTCGAGACGTTTGTCGTCTCGTCGAAATCCGCACATCTGTCTCTCTCCAAACATACGCTCGATGTTACCGCGGCCGAACGCTGGCTGAAGGATGCCGGCCATGGCTCCACCGATGGCGTCGTTGCCAAGCGGCTTGCCGAGCCATATCGGCCGGGGGAGCGTGCGATGGTCAAGGTGAAAAAGTTGCGTACCGCCGATTGCGTCGTCGGTGGTTTTCGCTATCTGGCGGGCAGCCCCCAAGTCGGGTCACTTCTGCTTGGCCTGTACAATGAAGAGGGCAAACTCGACCATGTCGGTTTTACCTCGACCATCGGCAATGATGACAGAGCTGACCTTACCCAGCGGCTGGAACGGCTGCGGGCCAAGCCCGGCTTTACCGGCAGGGCGCCTGGCGGACCGAGCCGCTGGAGCACCGAGCGCAGCGGCCAATGGGAAGCGTTAAAGCCTGAACTGGTGGTGGAAGTCCGTTTCGATCATGTCACCGGCGATCGCTTCCGGCACGGGACCAAACTGATGCGTTGGCGGCCCGACAAGCTGCCTTCCCAATGCACGTTCGACCAGATCCGGTAGTTCAGACTTGCCCCCTGGCGCTCTGCGACAAAGTCGGCCGGACACCATTCCTGCACGCCGGTATTCGAACCGGAATCAGGCATTGTGTTATCCTTTCGAGCGCAACCACGAGACGACAAAGCGGCAAACCCCAGGAGGGCCGCCGGATGGCTGTCACAAGTGCCGGATTGTTGATCTATCGCCGCAACTCAGGCCTGCCGCAGGTGCTGCTGGTGCACCCGGGTGGGCCGTTCTGGGCAAAGAAGGACGAAGCCGCGTGGTCGATCCCGAAGGGTCTCGTCGAGGCGAACGAAGACGAGTTGGCGGCAGCACGGCGCGAGACCGAAGAGGAACTGGGCGTGCGCATCGACGGACACTTCCAGCCTCTCGGTCGCTACAAGCAGCCGGGAGGCAAGATCGTGCTGGCATGGTGCGTGGATGCGGATGTCGATGCGACCGCCGTGAAGAGCAACACTTTCCTGATGGAATGGCCGCCAAGGTCCGGCTCGATGCGGGAGTTTCCCGAGGTCGACAAGGCGGGATGGTTCAGTCTGCCCGAGGCCGAAACCAAGATCCTGAAAGGCCAGCGCCCGATATTGAAGGATTTTGCCACTCTGCTTGACACAGGTTAACCGCGCCCAAGCTACTCACCGTAGCCGGACCGATCCTGACCGCAGTTCTTCCACAATCTGGCCTGCGCGCAGCGGCTTTTGCGGCCGCAAGGTGCGGAGATCGAATAGCGCTGCCTCCCCTAGCGGCGGGATGCTGCATTCCCATTCGTTACGCACCGGCCCGCCTTCCGTCCGATCTCCAACATTAGTCTCGACGGAACCCTGCGTTTCGTGACGGGTTACATCTGGAGCTGTATCGAGTGTTGGCAGATGCCGTCGACGGTGATCCAAAACATGCACTATGACGCCGGAACGCGTATCCTTTCGGTCTGGTTTGTCCCGAGCGGCAATCGCTATGACTATGAGGGTGTGCCGCCGCGGACCTTTGCCGGATTCCGCCGGGCTTCGTCGAAAGGCCGCTTCTTCAACGAATTCATCCGCGACCGGTATAGATATCGTTTAATCGAAGAGAGCCGCTCGGCCTCGGTCGATTAAGGCTCAGTTCCATGCCTAACATGGCGCAGATGCCCGGCAGCCATCGCACAGTCATTCCAGATGAGGCGGCGGTTTCCAGATATGGGTCGACATGATGTCCCTCAGTTCCGTGCGAACCGTTCGAAACAGCGGACGGAAGGTCGACGACATCGGTCGTTGCGAGGAGGTCGCGAGAATGAGCTTGCGGGTAATCGGCGGATCGAACGGCCAGACCTCGATGCGCCCGGCCTCGACCAGCAGATGGACCGAGGCATAGGGCAGGACGGTATAGCCAGTGCCCTCCTCGACCAGGAGCAACGTCGAAGGCATCGCTTCAAGCTCCATCTCGACACGCGGGTAGACGCCGTGCTCGGCCAGGATGTTGTCGAGCAGGCGCCTGAGCCCATGCGGCCGGCTCGGCAGGATCATCGGCAGTTCGGCAAAGACATTGAGGCCGACCGGTCCCGGTGGCAGCACGCGTTCGCGCGAAGCCGGACCGATCAGAAAAAGCTCGTCGTCGGCAAGCGGCTCGGTAAGGACAGACGGATGGTTCGGCGAATTGTAGAGCACGGCGGCATCGATGCGGCCGGCGATCAGCCATTCCAGTATGTGGCCGCTGAAACCCTCGATCACCTGCAGCACGACATTGGGGAATTCATTCTTGATCTTCTTGACCAGAGGCACCGTCAGCACCGTGCCGACCGAGGGCGGCACGCCCAGCACCAGCCGGCCCTTTGGCGAGGATTTGAGGTTGGACACCGCGTTCTGTGCCAGCCGCAGCCGCTCGACGATCTCGTCGGCATGCGCCTTCAAAAGCACACCGGCCTCGGTCAGCACCACCCCGCGACCGTTCCGGTAGAAAAGCTCGACGCCGAGTTCCTCCTCCAGCCCGCGAATATGGCGCGTAACCATCGGCTGCGTCACATTCAGGTCAAGTGCTGCCTTCGAGAAGCTCCCTGCCGAGCCAACGGCGATGAAAACCTGTAGCTGCTTCGTGTCCAACTCTCACCCATCTGGCCATCCGCTGCGGCAGAGCTTCCAGGTATTTCCGTGGTGCCTTCTCTCACGTCCCGAATGGATATTTCAGGCCTCGGACATTCAGGAAGACTGCGTAGACCGACGTCGTCGCTGTGATGAACAGCCGGTTGCCGCGCGGCCCGCCGAAGACCACATTCGCCACCATTTCAGGCACTTTGATCTTTCCGATCAGCTCGCCCTCCGGTGTATGACACTGGACGCCGTCCCAGGCGCTGATCCAGAGATTGCCGATGACATCGACGCGGAAGCCATCCGGAATGCCCGGAGAAATCTCGGCGAACACACGGGAATTTATCAGTTTTTCGCCCTCCACGTCAAACAACCTGACGTGGTGAGGCGCACTGCGGTCGGTCAGGAAACCGGAGTCCGAAATATAGAGCTTTTTCTCATCGGCCGAGAAAGCGAGCCCGTTCGGCATCGAGAAATCATCGGCGACGACGGTGACCTTTCCCGATAGCGGATCGATCCGATAGACGCGGCAGCCCGGCTGTTCCTGGGGGCTCCTGCGGCCGACATAGTCGGAGATGATCCCGTAGTTCGGATCGGTGAACCAGATGCTGCCGTCCGACTTCACCACCACGTCGTTGGGTGAGTTGAGGCGCTTGCCGTCGAAGGCATCGGCCAGCACCGTGATCGAGCCGTCCCATTCGGTGCGCACAACCCGGCGCTCGCCCTGCATGCAGGTGATGAGCCGCCCTTCCCGGTCGCGCGTGTTGCCGTTCGGGTTGGCGATGCTGCCGCGAAACAGCGAAACCGCGCCGGTCTCTTCGTCCCAGCGCAGCATGCGGTCGTTGGGAATATCGCTCCAGACCAGCGAGCGAAGGTCCGCGAAATAGACCGGCCCCTCCGCCCAGCGATTCCCCGTATGGATGGTTTCGAGGAAAGCGACCGGATCGATCAGGTCGCCGAACCTCGCATCGATGATCTCATAGCAGGACATCGACGCCTCGCTTACGGCCGGTCAGCGCTGGACGAACGGCGCAGGAATGGAATTCCCGCCATCGATCCAGACGCTTTTTTCCTGCAGATATTCGTAAATCGCGGTTTGGCCGTTCTCCCGCCCGAAGCCAGATTGCTTGTAACCGCCGAACGGCGAGAGATAGCTGGTCGCACGATACATGTTGACCCAGATGATGCCGGCCTCGAGCCGTTCGGGCAGGCGGATCGCGCGGCCGAGATCCTGCGTCCACAGACCGGCCGCCAGGCCGTAGATGCTGTCATTGGCGATCGCCACCGCCTCCTCCTCATCCTCGAACGGAATGATCGAGAGCACCGGTCCGAAAACCTCTTCCTGCGCGATGCGCATGGACTGCTTGACGTTGCCGAAGATCGTCGGCTCGACGAACCAGCCGTCGGCGATCGACCTGTCCTCGGGCACCTTGCCGCCCAGCAATTGCGTCGCACCCTCGCCATTGGCGATGGCGATATAGTCGAGCACTTTCTTGCGCTGCGGCAGTGTCGTGATCGGGCCGACCTGGGTCTCGGGATCGAGCGGATCGCCGATCTTCGCGGTCCTGGCGAAACCGACCAGTTTCTCCGTCACCTGGTCGTAGACGGAGCGCTGCACCAGGGCGCGCGAGCCGGCGATGCAGGTCTGTCCCGTCGCCGCGAAGATGCCGGACACGAGCCCGGGAATGGCCGCTTCCATCTTGGCGTCGGCGAAGACGATGTTGGCGGATTTGCCACCGAGCTCCAGCGTCACCTTCTTCAGCCCGCCCGCCGCCGCCTGATAGACGCGACGGCCGGTCGCGTCGCCGCCGGTGAAGGCCACTTTCGCGACATCCGGATGCGTCACGAGGCGGTCGCCGATCTCGTTGCCGAAGCCGGTGATGATGTTGACGACACCTTTCGGGAAGCCAGCTTTTTCAAAGAGCTGGCCGAAGAACAGCGCCGAGACGGAGGAGAATTCCGACGGCTTCCACACGATCGTGTTGCCGGCGGCAAGTGCGGGCGCCAGCTTCCACGTCGCCAGCATCAGCGGCGAATTCCACGGCGTGATCGCGGCCACGACGCCCAGCGGCTCCTGGCGCGTGTAATTGAACACGCCCGGCTTGTCGATCGGGATGACCCGGCCTTCGATCTTGTCGGCGAGGCCGCCGAAGAAGCGGAACCATTGCGGGATGTATTTGCACTGCATCCGCATTTCATTGATCAGCTTGCCATTGTCGCGGGTTTCGAGAACGGCAAGGTTCTCGGCTTCCTCGGCGACCAGGTCGGCGAAGCGCGTCATGATCTGCCCGCGCGCGCTCGGGCTCAGTGTCCGCCACTCGCCGCGGAAGGCCTCGACGGCGGCCTGGACGGCCGCGTCGACATCGGCAACGCCTGCGCGCGGAACCAGCGCCCAGGCCTTGCCGGTAAAGGGGTCGAAGGATTCGAAATAGTCTCCCGATACCGAGGCGATCCAGCGGCCGCCGACCAGCATCGAAAGCTTTTCCGCGGCGAGCGGCGGCCGCGCGATCATGCCTGCGCTTCCTGCATGGCCTCGCGGGCGAGCCGGAAGGCATCGACGCCGGCCGGCACACCGGCATAGATCGCCACCTGCAGCAGCACCTCGCGGATCTCGTCCTTGGTGACGCCGTTGCGCAGCGCGCCCTTCACATGCATTTTCAGCTCGTGTGGCCGGTTGAGCGCAGCGAGCATGGCAAGGTTCAGCATGCTGCGGATCTTCTTGTCGAGCGTATCGCGGCCCCATACGGCGCCCCAGCAATATTCCGTCACCAACTCCTGCATAGGGCGGTTGAAATCGTCGGCGCTGGCGAAGGATTTCTCGACGAACTCCGCGCCCAGAACCGATTTGCGGATTTCAAAACCCTTGTCGAATACGTCCTTGCCCATTGGGGATAGTCCTTTCCTGTTTGCTTGGGAGGTCAGAGGCCGGGGGTCGGCCGGTATTTGCGGCCGCGGGCGATCACATGCCCGAGCGAGCCATTGGTCAGGTAGATCTGCGTTGCCTTGGAATCGTACTGGACATTTTCCTGGCCGGGATAGCCAATCAGCTCACGCACGCGCGGGTTCATGTAGTAGGTAGCGATGGCAATGGTGGTGATCGCCGAGAAGGCTTCGCCGTCCTCTTTGTTGATCTTTTCCAGATGTGCCTCCGCGCCTGTGGACGGATCCGTGGCGATGGCGCGGGCAAAGCCCTCCTTGAGATCGATGCGGAAATCGAGGGACTTCTCGACGTCGGCGTAAGCGCAGACATCGCTGAATTTCGGCATCTTGCCATGCGCCGGGATCAGGAAATCGGCGAGCGCGAAAAAGACTTGTTCCTTCGCCATTTCAGGCCACCTTCTGGTTGCGGCGCTCGGCAATCATGCGGTGCGTGTTGCGCAGCGCCACGGCCATGATCGTCGCCGTCGGATTGGTGGCGCCCGAGGTCGGGAAGGTTGAGGCGTCCATGACATAGAGGTTCGGCACGTCGTGGCAGGCGCCCCACTGATCGACGACGGAGCGCTTGGGATCGTCGCCCATGACGGTGGTGCCGATCAGGTGCCAGCCGGATTCGCGCACCGGTGTCGAAACCAGCGTCTCGATGGCCCCGGCGGCACGCACCGATTCCAGGCAGCGGTCGATATTGAACTGCAGCAGCCGGTTGGAGTTTTCGTTGACCTTGTAGACGATCTGCGGCGCCGGCAGGCCATCGGAATCCACCAGATCCTTCGAGAGCACCACCTGGTTGCTCTCCTCCGGCAGGTCCTCGCCGACGATGCCCCAGATCAGCGAATGGCCGAAGCGGCGGGCGACATTCTCATGCAGATTGGCGCCCCAGAAATCCTGGAAGCGGCCCTCCTCGGCGACATAGACCTTGGAGCCGGTTGCGCCGGACACCCCGACCGGTCCACCCGACGGCATGCAGTTCCACTTCGAGCCGCGCACGAAGCCGCGGCTTTCATCCGTCTCGTAGAATTCCAGCGAATAGACCTGCTGGCCGAACGGACCACGCCAGGAATCGAGCGGATCCTCGTAGGAGGCGAGCACGCTGGCGAAAGGATGCATCATCAGCCGCTTGCCGACCATGCCCGAGGAGTTGGCGAGCCCGTCGGAATTCCTTGAGCCACCCGACATCAGCAGCAGCCGCGGCGTGCCGACGCCGTTGGCGCACAGGATGACGACCTTGGCGCGCTGGCGCCGCTCGCGCCCATTGGCGTCGATATAGACGACGCCGGTGGCGAGCCCGTGGTCGTTGGTCTCGACCTCCTTCACCCGGGCACGGGTGATCAGCCGCGCCCCGGCCTTCAGCGCCAGTGGCCAATGCGAACGGTCGGTCGTCGACTTCGCCCCCTCGGGACAGCCGGTAAGGCAGGTGCCGCGGCGCACGCACGGATTGAGTTCGCCGAACTTCTCCGACGGGATCGCATTGCTTCCCGGCCACCAGTGCCAGCCCATCTTCTCCATGCCGAGCGCGCCGCGCAGGCCCACGGACCCCATCGGCAACGCCGGAAAGGGATAGGCGCCGCGCGGCGGAAAGGCCGGATCGCCGGAGAGACCAGAGACACCCACCTCGCGCTCTATCTCGAGCTGATAGGGCAAGAGGTCCTCATAGGTGAAGGGCCAGTCCTCGGCCACGCCGTCCATCGAGCGCACCCGGAAATCGGACGGCAGGAAATGCATCCATTGCGCGCCGTAGAGCGTGGCGCTGCCGCCGACGCCGGCGAACATCAGCGGATTGATATCCGTCGTCGAGGTATCGACGGGATAGTCGTTCGGGCTGTCGCGAACGTTCGGATTGGGATGCCAGAGCTTGGTGCTGACCAGCTCGTGTTCCGGGCGGGCGCCGGTGTAGTCGTCATAGTCCGGCCATTCGCCCTGCTCCAGCACGACCACCGAAATGCCGGCGCGCGCCAGGTGAAGTGCGGCGACCGAGCCGGACGGGCCGGCGCCGACGATCACGACATCCACCTCCTCGTCGCGTCCCGGCCGTGCATTGCGTTGCGCCAGAATTTCAACCGTCATTCTCTTCCTCCCTCGAGGTCCAACGACCGCATCATGTCTCAGGCGAGCCGCGTCCGGTAGAAGGCCGCGGCGCCGATGATGATGATGCCTTTGATGATAAGCTGCATCTCGATCGGAAAACCGAGCAGCAGCACCAGGTTGTTGATCACGACCAGCACGGCAACGCCGAGCAGCGCGGCGAAGACATTACCGCGGCCGCCGGAAAGCGCGACCCCGCCCATCACCGCCGCGACGATCGAATCCAGTTCGTAGCCTTGCCCGACCCAATTCGACACCGTACCGACATAGCCGAGCAGGAAGAGCCCGCCTATCCCGGCACAGACCGAGCAGATGACGTAGCAGAGGATCACGACGCGGTCCGGCGCCACGCCATTGAGAAACGCGGCTTTCGGATTGCTGCCCACCATGAATATTTCCCGGCCGAGGCGCGATCGGTGCAGCACGATGCCGAAGGCGGTCGCCAGGAACGCCAGGGTGATCAGATTGACCGGAATGCCAAGGACCCGTCCCGAGGCCAGAAAGCCCATGCCGGGCGGCAGCGTACTGATCGGCGCCCCGCCAGTGTAGGCGAAGCGTGCACCCTGCAGGATGATCATCATCGCCAGCGTCGCGAGAAACGGGCTGACATTGCGCTTGGCCACCAGCCAGCCGTTGACCAGGCCGACCACGGCCGACAGGGCGATCGCGGCGATGAAGATCATCGGGATCGCCTCGTTGGTCGTGGCCTTGAAGGCCGTGGCCAGCACGGCCACCGTCGCCATCAACGAGGCCACGGAAAGATCCAGTCCGCGCACCAGGATGACAAAGGTCTGGCCGACGACGACCATGCCGAGCGGTGCGGCGATCGTCAGCACATTGACCAGGTTGGCCGGGCGCAGAAAGGTCGGTGAAGCGATGGCTGCAACGACCATAAGCGCGACCAGGAAGATCACCAGTCCATAGCGCTCGAAAACGGACGCTATGGAAATGCTTTGCGATCGCTGCATCGGGGTATCGAGAGGTGTCATCGCTATTTCCGCCTCGAGCTGTGAATGCCGACGGCGATGAGGATGATGAGACCTTGAATGACCCACTGGTAGTAGGACGAGACATTCACGAAATTCAGCAGGCTGTTCAGCATGGTAACGAGCAGCACGCCGAGGAACGTGCCAAGCACGCCGCCCCTGCCCCCCGCCAGGATGGTGCCGCCGACCACCACCGGCGTCACCGACTGCAGCGTCAGCGCGACGCCTATGCGCGGGTCGCCGACACCGGTTCGCGCGGTCAGGAAAATCGCCGCTATGCCGGCGCACAGGCCCGACAGTGCATAGGCCAGCACAACGATGCGGTCGACGGGCAGTCCATTCAGCCGCGCTGCTTCCCGGTCGCCACCGGCGAAGTAGATGCTGCGGCCGGTGCGCGTCCGCTGCAGCCAAAGCCCGGCGAGCACGAAAATCACGACGAGCACGATGGCGCTGATCGGAATGCCGCCGACTTTTGTATAGGCGATGTCAGCGAAGGCGCGCGGTACCGAGCCGCCGGGCTCCTTGCGGTACATCAGCGTGCCGCCGAAGATGATCGAGGACATGCCGAGCGTGACGATCAAAGGATGGACGCGCAGCACGACGGTCAGCAGGCCGTTGATGGCGCCGACCCCGGTTGCGGCGATCAACGCCAGCGGCAAGGCAAGCCAGATCAGATCCGGGCGCCATTCGAGGAAGTTCGCCAGAAAGACGGTGAGTGCGCCGACCAGTGAGCCGATCGCCAGATCGATGCCACCCATCAGCACGACGAAAGTCTGGCCCAGGCTGACCATGCCCAGCACAATGAGCTGCTGGAGCAGATTGCCGATGTTGCGCCAGGTCAGGAACCGGTCGGACAAGAAGCCGCCGGCGACGGCGAGCAGCACCAGAAGCACTGCTACGATCAGATAGGAAAGCATCAACCGGTTGCGGCGAATGTCCATGGCGATCGCGCTCATCCGACCGGCTCCGCATGCTGATCCATGCCCGCCTTGCGGTCCTCGACCGATCGCACGGCGAGATCCATGATCGCCTCCTCGCCGAGGGCATCGCCCTTGATTTCGCCGACGATATGGCCCTGCGCCATCACGAAGACCCGGTCGGAGAGACCGACGATCTCCGGCAGTTCCGAGCTGATCATCAGCACGCCGACGCCCGAATCCGCCAGCCGGCGCACGATGCGATAGATCTCCACCTTGGCCCCGATATCGACGCCACGCGTCGGTTCGTCGAGGATGAGCAGCTTGCTGGCGATCCGCGACCAGCGGCTGAACAGCACCTTCTGCTGGTTGCCGCCCGAGAGATTGCCGATCTTCACGTCAGGCGACGGTGTCGCCACCGAAAAATCCTGGATCTGCCGCGTGGCCACCGCTCGTTCTTGCTTACGGTCGATCAGCCCGCGTCTCGTTATGGCGTCGAGATCTGGCGCCACGATGTTGGCGGAGATCGGCAGGCCGAGAAACAGGCCGTCGTCCTTGCGGCTCTCGGTCAGAAAACCGAGCCCATGGCCGATCGAACCCTTCGGAAGCTTTCTCTCGAATGGCTTGCCGTCGAATTCGATCACGCCGCTGTCGACGGCGCGGGTGCCGAAGATGGCCTCGGCGACCTCAGTGCGTCCCGAGCCGACCATGCCGGCCACGCCGACGATTTCGCCTACCCGGACGTTGAGGCTGACGTCGCGAACGCGCGGGCCGGCCCTGAGATTGCGAACGCTGAGCACGTCCGGGCCGTCTGCCGGCGCGGCACGCCGCGGTGGATAGATCTGGCTGAGCCGGCGGCCGACCATCTTGGTGATCATCTCTTCGCGCGTGAGCGCGCTTACCGGGCTCGTGCCGACGAGTTGGCCGTCCTTGAGGATCGTCACCCTGTCGGCGATCTCGAAGATTTCCTCGAGCCGATGGGAGACATAGACGATGCCGACGCCTTCATTGCGCAGCCTGCGCATGTTCTCGAACAGAAGATCGACCTCGCGGCCAGCGATGACCGCCGTCGGCTCGTCCAGGATGAGCAGCCGCACGTCGCCGACCAGGGCTTTGGCGATCTCGACCATCTGCTGATCGGCAAGCGGCAATTCGTCGATCTTGGCGTGGGTCGGGATATCGACGCCGAGCTGTGCGAGGATTTCAGCCGCGCGGGCGTGGCGGGCGCGGTTCGAAATGAGCCCCAGCATGCCCCGGGGCTGGGCGTCGACCAGGATGTTCTCGGCAACCGAAAGCTCGGGAAAAAGCGCTAGCTCCTGGTGGATCACATGAATGCCGGCAGCGCGCGCTGCCTTCGGCGACTGCCAGGAAACCGGCTTGCCGAGATAGGTGATGGTGCCGGAATTGGGTTTGGTCACGCCGCCCATGACACGGATCAGCGTTGATTTGCCCGCGCCGTTTTCGCCCAGAAGTGCGTGGATCTCGCCTGGCTGCACGGCGAAATCGACCTTGTCCAGGGGTTTGACTCCAGGATAGTCCTTCTCGATCTGGCTGAGCTCAATAACAGACGCTGACATATCCGGCGCTCGAACTGTTCAATTCACGTCCGGTGCGCGCCAAGCCTGGCGCGCACCGGGTCGCTTGGGAGGCTTACTTCGGATAGTCGGGATTGAATGTGCTCGGATTATAGCCGGCGGGCAGCCCGTTGCTTGGCGACAGGTCGCCCGGATCGTCCATGCTGACATGGTCGAGCAGGTGCCTGTCGCCCTTGACCGAGACCGTATCCGCACCCGGCGACGTGACGACCTGGAAGCTCACCTCGACCTTGTCCGGAACCGAAATGCCCTTCATCACGTCGAGCGCGGTCTCGATGCCGGTGATGCCCATCGAGGTCGGATAGTCGATGCCGACCATCTTGATGTTGTGCTGGTTGGCCAGTTGATACATCCGGGCGACGTCGCCACCGGTCATCGGTGGAAATTCGCCGGCCTTGTAGCCGGCGTCGAGGAACGCCTCGATTGCGCCGTAGCCCTGGAGCGCGCTGTCGGCCAGCACGCCGTTGATGTTCTTGCCGTGCTTCTGGATCAGTGCCGCCATCACCGATTTGCCGGTGGCCGGGTTCCAGTCGCAATACTGCTTCTCCAGCACCTTGATATCAGGGAATTTCGAGAACACCTCCTCGTTCGCCTTGATGCGGATTTCCGCGACGCTGGAACCGGCAATGCCCGGCAGCATCACGATATTGCCCTTGCCGCCGAGCGTCTCGCACAGCCATTGAGCCTCGAGGCGGCCGAGCGCCCAGTCGGATGCGGTGACGTAGGTGATGTAATTCGACGCCGTCTTCACCTTGCGATCGACCATGACGACGGGAATGTCCTGTTCCATGGCGCGGCCGACGACGGAATCGAGCGCGTCTTCGGTCGAGGCGGCGATAAGCAGGATGTCGACGCCCTGGCTGATCAGATCCTGGATGTCGGCGATCTGCTTGGAAGGATCGTCATTGGCGTCTGTGACCAAAAGATGAGCGATCTCGTCGCGATGCTGGCCGGCGGACCAGAGGACACCGTGCTGGAAGGCGACGCGCCAGGCATTCGAAATCGAGGCATTGGAGAAACCGATCGTATAGGGACCGTCCTTCTTCCACTTCGATGTGTCGACCATGGTGTTGGCATTGGGATTCCACATCCAGGTGCGTGGCGCGCCATAGTAACCGGGCTTGGTTTCCGGTTCGGCGGCGACGGCGGCACTGGTCTGGGCGAGCTGGATGGCTGGCGCCGCGACCATGGCGGCGGCCGCGGCCGGCACGCCCCGGATAAAACTCTTACGCGATATTTTGTGATCTAATATGCTCTTTACTGACATTTGTTCCTCCTCCTGAACATTCACTAGAATGCTGATAGCTATTCTGGAAAAAATAGAAGTATTATTCTGAATCCTCTCCCGTTCAGAACATTGCGGATTGACCACGATTGGGCTCAAATTAACAATTGATAGCCGGGAAAGGTCAACCTTCGGTCTTGTAATAGCTGCTATTACATTTTTGCCCGTTGGGAAGGATTGAGAATACGATCTAAAACGGGTGCCGGGCGCTTGAGGTGCGTTCCGTCGGAGGAGAGGCCGTGAATATTCTCGTTGTCCTGCGCATGATTCCGGATTCCGCCGGCGAGCTTCAGCTTGCCGAGGACGGGCGCGGCATTGATCGCGAGTGGCTGGATTTCCAGCTCAACGATTTCGACGATCATGCACTCGAAGAAGCGATTTTGCTCAAGGAAGCGAGCGGCGCGACAGTAACGGCGGTCGCCCTTGGCGAAGGCGCCAACCGGGTGCTGCAGATGGCCGCCGCCCGGGGCGCCGACGAGGTCATCGCCTTGCAAACCAAGGACGACGCCATGATCTCCTCGCGCACCATAGCCGCCACGATCGCGGCGACGGCGCGCGCCAAATCCGCCGATCTCGTTCTCTGCGGCGTGCAGTCGACCGAAGATGTTTTCGGCCAGCTCGCACCCTATGTCGGCGCGTTGCTCGACTGGCCGCATGTCTCCGGCACCAACCGCGTTTTACCCGACGGTGCCGGATTGCGGGTAACGCAGGAGCGTGGCGCGGGCGTCGCCGTCACCTACGAGATGGCCCTGCCTGCCGTGCTCGGCGTGCAGACTGCCTCCAAGGCGCCGCGCTATGTCTCCGGCAGCAAGCTGCGCGAAGCGTCGAAAACCCCGATCGGTCGCGCCACGCTTGAGTCCTCCGGCTTCGAGCGTTCCGCCGAGATTCGTGAGCTTCGCCTGCCGGCGCAGGGCGGCTCGGGTGAGGACCTCGGCAACGACGCCGAGAATGTCGCCGATCGACTGGTCACCATCCTGGCAGTCAATGGTCTGACCGCCAACGGTCTGGCAAGGAAGTAAGCCATGAAGATGATAGCTTGCACCGAAGGCCGCTCCGACAGGATCGAAGCCTTCTCCCTCGAAATGATCGCCGCTGCGCGTTCCATCGCAACGGCCGGCGACGAGGTGATCGCCTTCTTCGCCGGCCAGGCCGCCAAGGCGGCAGCTTCTTCCTTCGGAGCAGCAGATCGGCTGATCGCCGCTGACGCCGCCGGATCCGATCTGATCCCTGCCGAAGCCTATGCGCGGCTGTTGCGCGATACGGTCGCGGCCGAACAGCCCGATCTGGTGCTGGTGCCCTACTCGGCGAACGGGCTGGATGTCGCTGCCGATATCGCCGCGCGAACCGGCTGGCCGCTCCTGTCTTATGTCAATGAAATCAAGCGTGAGGGCGAAGGCCTGAATGTGGTCGCGCAGATGTATGGCGGCAAGGTCCTTGCCGAATGCGTGGTGACGCTCCCTGCGGTCCTGATGGTCAATCCAGGCGCCTTTGAGGAGGCCGTGGCAAGCCCCGTCGACGCCGCCAGGGTGCAGCAATTCGATGCCATGCCTGCCATCGAAAGCAGCAGGGTCAAGATGGTGGCCATCGATGTGCCCGACTATGCCGATGTCGACCTGACGACAGCCGAACGGATCGTCTGCGTGGGTCGCGGCATTGGCGACGAGGCGAGCATCGACATTGCCCGCGACCTGGCGACGATCCTCGGCGCCGAGATCGCCGGCAGCCGCCCCGTGGTCGACAACGGCTGGCTGCCGAAGCTGCGCCAGGTCGGCAAATCAGGCCAGAAGGTCAAGCCCAGGCTTTATCTGGCGCTCGGTGTCTCCGGCGCGCCCGAGCATCTCGAGGGCATGTCGCACGCCGATCTGATCATCGCGGTCAACACCGATCCGAAGGCTCCTATCTTCAACGTCGCTCACTACGGCGCAACCTGTGACCTGTTCGATCTCGTCGCGAGTCTGAGCGACAGGCTGCAGGCGTCGCCGGGCCGTTGAGATGGCATCGACCTTGGTGCTCTGGGTAATACTGGCTTCGGCAATCGCAATGACAGGCTGGCGCGCACGCCATTACGTGTTAGCGCTCGCCAATGCGCCGAAGGCTGCCCGTTTCGACCAGCCGATG
This sequence comes from Mesorhizobium sanjuanii, assembly GCF_002529485.1. Taxonomy (NCBI): domain Bacteria; kingdom Pseudomonadati; phylum Pseudomonadota; class Alphaproteobacteria; order Hyphomicrobiales; family Phyllobacteriaceae; genus Mesorhizobium; species Mesorhizobium sanjuanii. The sequence continues at coordinate 57,159 of NZ_NWQG01000003.1, read as the reverse complement.
CGCCGCCTGGAGGGCGTGGCAACCGCCATCGGCCTGCATCGAAAAATGCTGCGCAAGCCGCTCGCCGGCGTGCTGCATGCGATCATCTTCATTTCCTTCTTCGTCCTGTTCACCGCGACGATCGAGGCCTTCGGCTCGCGTCTGTTTCCCGGGTTTTCGCTCGCACCCATCGGCGGCGAGACCTGGATCGCCGGCCTGCAGGATTTCTTCGCGGTCCTGATGCTGATCGGCGTCGGGCTTGCGCTATATCAGCGTTATGTCCTGCGGCCGGCACGGTTCAAGGGATCCAGCGGCAGCGACGCGGCGATCATCTATGTGCTGATCGTACTGATCGTGGCCTCGCTGCTGTTTGAAGCCGCAGCGCGCATTCTGGGCGGCGCGGACGGTTCGTGGCGGCCGGTCGCCTCCATGCTTGCCGGACTGCTCGGCCGCATCGGTGTGCCGGCGCAGGAGACACAGGAGATTTGCTACTGGCTGCATATCGGCGCCATCCTTGCCTTTCTCGTCTATATTCCCGGCTCCAAGCATCGGCACATGTTCCTTGCCGCGCCGAACATCTATTTTCGTAATCTCGAACCGCGCGGCACGGCACCGGCGGTGCCGCGCGAGCGTGAAAACCCAGGCGTCGACACGCTCGCCCAATTCGACTGGAAACAGCAGCTCGACCTTCTCTCCTGCACCGAATGCGGCCGTTGCCAGGCGGTCTGCCCGGCCTATGCCGCGGGCCTACCGCTCAGTCCCAAGATGCTGATCACCGACATGCGCGATGCGCTGGCCGCCGGACCGTCGGCGCTGCCGCTGGTCGGCGGCGTCATTTCGGAAGCGACGCTGTGGGCCTGCACCACGTGCCGCGCCTGCATGGAAGAGTGCCCGGTCGAGATCGAGCACCTGCCGAAGATCATCGACATGCGCCGTCACCTGATCGACGAAGGCCATGTCAGTCCGGGTTTGCAGGATGCGCTTTCCAACCTTACCCGGCTTGGCAACTCCATGGGCAAGCCTTCCAAGATGCGGGCTCGCTGGACCAGGGAACTCGGCTTTCCGGTCAAGGACGCACGCAGCGAACCCGTCGATGTCCTGTGGTTCGTCGGCGACTACGCCTCCTACGATCCGCGCGTTCAGGAAATCACCCGCAAGGTTGCCGAGTTGCTGAGTGCGGCAGGTGTCGATTTCGGCATTCTCTTCGACGCCGAGCGCAACAGCGGCAACGACGTGCGGCGCGCCGGCGAAGAGGGTCTGTTCGAGACTCTCGCGCAGTCCAACATCGATGCGATCGCGGAATGCACCTTCAACCGCATCATGACCACCGATCCGCATAGCCTGAATGCGCTCAAGAACGACTATCGGCATTTCGGCGCTGCATTTGAGGTCTTGCACTATACCGCCCTGCTGGCCGAGCTCATCCAGGCGGGAAAGCTCGACCTCGCCCCGGTCGACGGCGGCAAGGTTACCTATCACGATCCCTGCTATCTCGGGCGCTACAATGGCGGCTTCGACGCGCCACGCGACCTGATCCGCGCGGCCGGCTACACGCTTCACGACATGCCGCGCTGCCGCGAGAATTCGTTCTGCTGCGGCGCCGGCGGCGGCCGCATCTGGCAGAGCGACGACGGCGTCGCCGAGCGGCCGAGCGAGAACCGTATCCGCGAAGCGCTGAGCCTTGGCGACATCGATTATTTCGTCGTGGCCTGCCCGAAGGACAAGGTGATGTACACCGCCGCCATCGATGCCCTTGGCGTGGCGGACAAACTGAAGGTCCTGGACATAGCGGAACTTCTCGTGCCGCAGACACCTCCGAGACGCGATACGGCACCCGGGACCTCGGTGAGTGTCATCTGATGAATGCAATCCGCGAGATCGAGACAAACGCTACGGCAAATGCACCGAACGAGGAGTGAGCGATGACCATGAAAATCGGCTTTGTTGGTATCGGAAAAATGGGCACGCCGATGGCGAGCCGTCTCATCCAGGCCGGCTACGACGTGACGGTCCATGACGTCGACACCAAGGCGGTCGAGGAACTGGTCAAGGCAGGCGCCAGGGCGGCAACCAGCGCGCGCGACGTCGCCGATAGTGCCGAGATCGTCTTTGCCAGCCTGCCCAGTCCGCAGATCCTCGAAAAGGTCGTGCTCGGTGAATCCGGCATCGCCGAGGGCAAATCGGTTCGGATTTTCATCGACATATCGACGACCGGCCCGCGCACGGCCGCCAAGGTTGCCGAAGGCCTTGCACATAAGAACATCGCCATGATCGACGCGCCGGTCAGCGGCGGTTTGAAGGGTGCCCGCAATGGCACGCTCGCGGTGATGGTATCAGGCCCGAAAGCGGCCTTCGAAACGGCAAGGCCGGTGATCGAGAATTTCGGCAAGATCTTCTTCATGGGCGAGGTTCAGGGCGCCGCCCAAACCATGAAGCTTGCCAACAACCTGCTTGCCGCCGCAGCACTCGCCGTCTCCTCCGAAGCGGTCGTCATGGGCGTCAAGGCAGGCCTCGATCCCAAGGTCATGCTTGACGTCATCAACGCATCCAGCGGCCGCAACAGCGCGACGGAGGACAAATTTCCGAAATCCGTGCTGCCGCGCACCTTCGATTTCGGTTTCGCGACCGGCCTGTCCTTCAAGGACGTGCGGCTTTGCGTCGACGAGGCCGAGGCGATGGGCGTGCCGATGGTGGTGGGCAGCGCGGTCCGCCAGTTGCTGAGCGTAACCAACCAGCTCTACGGGCCTGATTCTGATTTCACCTGCATGGTCAAGACGGTGGAAACCTGGGCGCATGTGCAAGTCGGAGCGGCTCAAGATGCAAGCGTTGCCGAAGCGAGCTGACGATGGGCAACGCCGCACGTTATGAAATCCATGCCGTGCGCTACGGCCATTTCGAGCGCCGGTCGAACGAGAATTTCCTTGGCGGCGACACGCATGACGTTCCGATGCCGCTGGACTATTTCGTCTGGGCGATCGTCGGCGAGCAGCGCACCTTCATCGTCGACACCGGCTTCGACAAACCGACCGGCGACAAGCGTGGCCGCAGCGTCATCAGGCCGGTCGACGAAGGACTCGCCGCCATCGGCATCGACCATACGGCCGTAAGCGACGTGATCATTTCGCATATGCATTACGACCATTGCGGCAACCATCACCTGTTTCCCAACGCGACCTTTCACCTGCAGGATGCCGAGATGGAATTCGCGACGGGCCGCTGCATGTGCCATCACGCGATGAACCATCCGTTCGAAGTCGAGGACGTCACCACCATGGTGCGGCGCGTCTATAACAAGAAGGTCTGCTTCCACGATCCGGAATCCGAAATCGCGCCCGGCATCACGCTGCACAAGGTCGGCGGCCATTCGCGCGGGCTGCAAGTGGTTCGCGTCGAAACCGACAATGGCGCCGTGGTGATCGCCTCCGACGCCGCTCATTTCTATGCCAATATGGAACGCGAAAAGCCTTTTCCCGTCTTCGACCGGTTGAGCGACGTGATCCTTGGCGTGGAGCGGATGAGGAAGCTTGCAAGCTCACCCGCCCATATCGTTCCGGGACACGATCCGCTCGTGCTCAAGCGTTTCGCGCGCTCCAACCAGAATGTCGAGGACATCGTCGCGCTCGCGCACCCGCTCGGCTGAATTTGCGGGCGATCAGGCATTCCTCAGCGCCTGCGGCGCCACTGGTAAACCGTTCAATCATCGAATAGTCAGATCTGCACGGATTGCCCTGATATCGGCGCAGGAGGAGAAATGCCGCATTCTTTGCCGCTGGTCATCAGCGCGCCGGAACCGCGCACGCTCGACCTCATCTTCACGCCGACCCAGCTGACGCGCTTCAGGGCGAAATATCGCATCGTCGAAACGACGCCCGAGGGTGTCGCGGCGCTGCCTGCGGATGTGCTCGCCGAGGCGCGCTACATCGTCGGCCAGCCGCCGATCGCACCTGAAACGCTGGACAGGATGAAGGCGCTGCGCTGCGTCTTCAATGTCGAGAGCAACCTGATCGACAACATGCCTTACGAGACCCTGTTTGCGCGCGGCATCCATGTCGTCACCACCGGCCTGGTGTTCGCCGAGCCGGTGGCCGAGCTTGGCCTCGCCATGGCGCTCAACCTCGCCCGCGGCATCGTCGATGCCGACCTCGCCTTTCGGCAGGGCAAGGAGTTGTGGGGCGGCGATGGCAACAAGACGGCGCGGCTGCTCTCCGGCGCCGATGTCGGTATCGTCGGCTTCGGCGATCTCGGCCGTGCGCTCAATCGGCTGCTGTCGGGCTTCCGCACGCGGACCAAGGTCTTCGATCCGTGGCTGCCACCCTCGGTGCTGATCGAGACCGGCGTCCAGCCGGCCTCGCTCGATGCGGTGCTGTCGAGCAGTGACTTCGTTTTCGTCGTCGCTTCCGTCACCAGCGAGAACCAGGGTTTTCTCGGCGCAGACGCCTTCGCGAAAATGCGCAAAGGAGCGGCCTTCATCCTGCTCAGCCGCGCCGGTATCGTCGATTTTCCGGCGCTGATGGATGCCGTTCGCAGCGGCCACATCGTCGCCGCCAGCGATGTCTTCCCGGAGGAGCCGCTGGCCAAGGACCATCCCGTGCGCACGCTGCGCGGCTTCCTGCGCTCCGCCCACCGGGCCGGTGCGCTCGACATCGCCTTCAAGCGCATGGGAGACATGGTGCTGGAGGACATGGACCTCATCGACCGCGGCCTGCCGCCGATGCGCTCCAAGCGGGCTGAACGCGAGACCGTTTCGCGGATGCGATCGAAGCCGGTCGACAAGAACTGATCGTTGAAGGCACAGCCGGTACGTTCAGACAATTCGGCCCGAAGTCAGCATTCTCCGGCGCAAACGAGAAAAAGCAAAAAAAGTTTCAAGCTTTATTCGAAAATATTTTACTAGAACCGGGCCTTTTCGCGCAAAAAACCGGAACTTCCATCCGATCCTGCCGTTTTCGAAAAATGATCGTTGCTTGAACGATCCCAAAGCAACAGGAGGATTATATTATGAACATCAAGATGATTTGTTTCGGCGCCATGGCGCTTTCGATGGTTGCGGGTTCGGCCTTGGCCGCTGGAGACACAGGCACGTCGGCACTCGACGACCCGGCCAAGATGCAGCCCTTCTACACGGACTCAAGCATGAAGACGATGGTCGGTAACGACGATTTCGTGAAGGCTTGGAAAGCGCTGTCGCCTGACGACCAGACGGCGATGATGGCCGCCTGCGAGGACGAAGCCAAGGATGCAAACGCAACCAACAGCCATCCGGAGTTCTGCAGCAGCGTCAAGCAGAATGGCGGCAGCAAGTAGTCAGCAAGCTCTGCCTCAACGGTCCCGCTTCGCGGGGCCGTTTTTCAGGCTGGAATTACGCCGAGCTTAGCAAAGTGCGTTGCGGGTGATCCTCCAGCCGCTGGATTTCGCAACCCGACTGCGTCAACGGGCAAACTTCCCGCCGGGTCACAGGCGAGCGCCGCTTTGCCTGTCAAAGATGTGCACCCGGCGCGGATCGATCTTCAGCCTAACCTCTTCGCCGGGACGGACGGTCAGCCGGTCCTTCACGATGGCGTCAATAGCGTCCTCGCCAAATTTGGCGAAGATCTGCGTCTCGGAACCGGTCGGCTCCAGCACCGAAACCGTTGCCGGCAAGCCGTCGGGCGCGATATCGATATGCTCGGGACGTATGCCGTAGATGGCCGGCTGGCCATCCTGTACGCTGCCCGTTTCGACCGGCAGCACGGATCCGGTGTCCGAGACAAAGACCTGCCTGCCGTCCTTCGAGCCGATCTTGCCCTTGATGAAATTCATGGCCGGCGAGCCGATGAAACCGGCGACGAAGACATTGCCCGGATTGTCGTAGAGATCGAGCGGCGCGCCGACCTGTTCCACCTTGCCGTCCCGCATCACCACGATCTTGTCGGCCATCGTCATCGCCTCGATCTGGTCGTGGGTGACATAGACGATCGTTGTGCCGAGGCGCTGATGCAGTTCCTTGATCTCGACGCGCATGGCAACACGCAGCTTGGCGTCGAGGTTCGACAGCGGCTCGTCGAACAGGAAGACCTGCGGGTCCCGCACGATGGCGCGCCCCATGGCCACGCGCTGGCGCTGCCCGCCGGACAGCTGTTTGGGGAACCGATCGAGCAGCTTGCCCAGATCGAGGATTTCGGCCGCCTTCTTCACCTTGGCTTCGATCTCGGCCTTCGGCCTGCCCTTGATCTTGAGCGAGAAGCCCATGTTGTCGGCGACGTTCTTGTGCGGATAGAGCGCATAGTTCTGGAACACCATCGCTATGTCGCGGTCTTTCGGCAGGACATCGTTCACCACCCGGCCGCCAATGCTGATCTCGCCGCCCGATATGGCTTCGAGACCGGCGATCATGCGCAGCAAGGTGGATTTGCCGCAGCCCGACGGGCCGACGAGGATGACGAACTCGCCATCGGCGATGTCGACATTCACACCATGAATGACCTGGACGCTTCCATAACGCTTGACGATGTTCCTGACGGTGACTTCAGCCAACTGGCACCCCCTTTATTGCGGCAAGGCAATCTGCATCTTCACTTCGCCTTTTGGCGCGGATGCGGCGATTTCAAACGCTCGAACGCTGTCTTCGAACTCGAACGTGCGCGTGATCAGCGGCTTCACGTCGATCGCTCCCGAAGACAGCATCGCAACGCAGCGCGGAAAGACGTGCGCGTAGCGAAACACGTGCTCGACGCGCGCTTCGCGTACCATCGCCTTGCCGACGTCGTAATTGATGTCATGCATCTGCACGCCGATGAACACCACCCGGCCGGCCGGACAGAGCGGATCGAAAATGCCTGCCGCGGCGCGTGGACTGCCCGAGCATTCGAATACGATCTCCACGCCCCAGCCATCGGTCGCGGCGAGAATTTCCTTGGCCACATCCTGATGCGCGACATTGATCGGCGTGATAGCGCCGAGCTTCGCCGCGAGCTCGAGCTTGGTTTCGTCGATATCCGATACGAAGACCCGTGCGCAGCCCGCCGCCAGCGCGGACAGCGCGGTGACCAGGCCGATCGGCCCGGCGCCCATCACCAGGGCGATGTCGCCCGGCTTCACTTGCGCCTTGGTGGCGGCATGGATGCCGACGGCGAGTGGCTCGACCATGGCCGCCTCGGCAAAGGAAACATTGTCGGGAAGCTTGAAGGTGAAATTCTCCGGATGGACGACGGTCGGCCGCAGGACGCCATGGATCGGCGGCGTCGCCCAGAAGCGAACCGCCGGATCGACATTGTACAGGCCCATGCGGGTCGCGCGGCTGTTCGGGTCGGGAATGCCCGGCTCCATGCACACCCGGTCGCCGACCTTCAGCGACGTCACCTCCGCGCCTGTCTCCACGATGATGCCTGACGCCTCATGGCCAAGGATCATCGGCGCCTTGACCTGGAAGATGCCGGCGCCGCCATGCGTATAATAGTGCACATCCGAGCCGCAGATGCCGACGGTGTGCAATTTGATGCGCACGTCGCGAACGCCAAGCACCTCCTCGCGCTCGATCGGGAAATCCCGCAGCGACAGTTTCATCTTTTCTTCCAGCACCAATGACTTCATGACCTGCTTCCTGTCCTCTTCACTCTCGATCGTGGTTGCGCGCTAAGCTTTTTGTTTGAGCATGATCTATTCCGAAAACCGGTTCCCGCTTTTCGGGATCGTGCTCTAGCCACGCCAAACGATCAGCACCCCCAATGCGATCGCCAGGACATGACAGACCGACAATGGGATCGACTGTTCGAGAAACCTCATCCAGAGCAGTTCGAGCGCGACGAACAGATAGATGCCGACGAAAACCCGGTCGAACCAGTTGGTCACGATCGGCAGGAAACCGGTGCGTTGCGGGCTCGCGACGATGGTGTTGGCTTCGTCATCCACCGCATCGAGATCGACCATGTGCTCCATGGAACTACTCCTTGACCGCGCCGAAGGTCAGGCCAGCCACGATGTGCCGCTGGACGACCGAGAAGATCAGCAGCGCCGGTATAAGCGTGATGATCGCGATCGACGCCATCGTGCCCCATTCGGTTCCGGTCGTCGTTACATATTCCGACAGGCCGGTGGTGATGGTGCGCGCGTTGAAGCTGGTGAGCGTCGCGGCGAGCAGGAACTCGTTCCAGGCGAACACCCAGGTCAGGATCAGGGTGACGGCGAGACCAGGCCGCGCAAGCGGAAAGATCACTTCGCGGATCACCTGCCAGGTCGTGGCACCGTCGACGGTCGCGGCCTCGTCCAATTCCTTGGGAATTGCATCGATCGTCGGCCTGAGCGTCCAGATGGCGAAGGGCAGGTTGAAGGTGCAGTAGAGCAGGATCATGCCCGTGCGCGTGTCGTAAAGTTTCCACTCCCCTATGACGAAGACCTGCGTGAAGAGCAGGAAGAAGGGCAGCAGGAAAACCGCGGCCGGCGCCATGCGGTTGGTGATCGTCCAGAAAAAGATGTTCTCTTTTCCCGGTAGATCGAAACGCGAGAGCGCATAGCAGGCCATGAACGCCAGGACGGTCACCAGCACCGCATTGCCGGTCGAGATAATGATGGAGTTGAACATGTAGCGGCGCAGCGTGTCATCGCCGAGAACCTTGACATAGTTCTTCCAGTAGACGGTTTCGAGCAGCACGCTGGGGGTGGTGAACAGCTCGACGGCCGGCTTTACGGAGATCACGAACAGCCAATAGATCGGAAACAGCGTCACCAGGCTGAGCAAGGTCCACAGCAGGATGGAAAGAATGGGGCGATTGGCGCGCATCAGGAAGCTCTCTTCTGGCCGCGGCGGGCGACAAGGGCGACGTAAAGCAGCCAGCACATCACCAAGGTGAGGTACAGGACGATGACCGACGTTGCCGAGCCGTAGCCGTAGTCGGTCTTGGGAAACACGATCTTCCAGATGTGCAGGCCGAGGTACCGTGTCGCCGCACCTGGGCCGCCGCCCGTCAGCATCCACACTTCGTCGACGGTGCGCAGCGCATCCATGAGGCGGATGAAGACCGTCGCCAGGATCGCCGGGCGGATCATCGGCAAGGTGACGTGCCAGAATATCTGCCACCGGTTGGCGCCGTCGATCTGCGCCTGCTCGAACGGCTCCTTGGGCAGCGAAACGAGTGCCGCAAGCAGCGTCAGCGTCACCAGTGGCGTCCAGTGCCAGATGTCCATGATGACGGTGAGCGCAAAGGCCATGGTGGCGTCACGGCCGATATTGAGGTCGTAGCCGAACCAGGATTTCAGGAGATAGGGGATGATGCCGATGCTGGGCGTGGTCATGAGCCGCCACACCGAGCCGACGACGATCGGCGCCACGATCAGCGGCAGCGTGTGGATCGTGCGGAAAAAACCCCGGCCGGGAAATTCCTTCATGAACAGCTGGGCCAGAAAGTAGCCGAGGATGACCTCGCTCAGGACGGCGAAGAAGGCGAATTTCAGCGTGAAGGCGATCGAGGTCAGGAACTCGTTGTCGAACACGAGGCGACGGAAATTGTTGGCGCCGTTGTAGACCATATAGGGATTGGCGCCGAACGGGTTCCATTGATGGAAGGACACATAGAGCACGTACAGAAATGGGACGATGCCGAATATCCCCAGGATCGCAATCGTCGGGGCGAGCAGCAGCCATCCCACTCTGTTTGATCGCATGAAATCACTCTCCAGGAAGGCGCTTCACGATATTCCCCGGAATGTCGTGAAGCGGCAAGAAGCGTATTCGGACCGCCGCTTCAAGGCGGCCCGAAGTCTGCGTTCGCCCTGCTACTTGCGGTAGCCGAGATTCGTCAGTTCCGCCTCGGCGGCCGCAGCCATCTGGTCGAGCCCATCGTCGGGCGAGACCTCGCCCAACAGGATCTTGTAGAAGATCGGCGCCGTTGCTTCACGCACCTGCGCGTGGAACGGATAGGGCGGAGCGCCGGCAAACAGCTTTCCGTCGTTCTTGAGCATGGTGTAGTAGCCGTTGAGCTTCTTATCCATCTCGATGACCTTCGGATCGTCGTAGGTTGCCGTGTTGGTGATGCGGGGTGCCGCCACCGCCCAATCGCCCTGGACCGAGTCCTGGCCGATATATTGCAGGAACAGCAGCGACGCTTCCTTGTTCTTCGAAGTGATTGGAAGGCCGAAGGCGCCGCCATCATAATAGCCGATATAGCCCTTGCCGGCCTCCGCGTCCTCCATGACGCCCGGCTCCAGCGGCGGCAGCGCGACACCGACATTGCCGACGACCTTCGATTTCTCTGCATCAGCGGCAATCCAGGCCGCGTTCTCGCCATAGACGAGTCCCTGTGCCGCACGGCCTGCTGCAAAGGTCGTGGCGACCTCGGTCCACGTACTGGCCTGAGATTCCGGCGGGGCGATGTCGCGCAGATGCAGCCAGTATTTGAGCGCCGCCTTTGCCTTGTCGCTGTTCATCGTGCCGCCATTAGCGACTGATGCCGAGTAGTTCTTCGAAGCGTCAATGCCCCAGTTGTAGACGCCGAATGTCGGCGCGACCGATTCGAAAAACTCGTACCATGAAGCCGGATGGCCGGTATGCGCCTGGGCGGTGGTGCCCCACAGTTCCAGATTGTGGTCCTTGCCCCATTTGGTGAAGAACTCCGCGATCTGCGTATATTCCTCATGGGTCTTTGCCGGCACCAGATCCTTGCCGGTTTCCTTCTTGAACGCTTCCTTGATCGCCGGGTCGTTGAAGAGATCGGTCCGGTACAGATAGATTTTGATGAAGGCTTCCATCGGAATGCCGAAGAGATCGCCATCGGCATTCTTGAAATAGTTCGCAAATGTCGTGAAATGCGTTTCGTCGTAATCCGGCGCTTTCAGCGATGGATCGTCCTTGAGCGATTTCGTGATGTCGACCAGGAAGTCCCGGGCAAGATAGGCATAGATGATATCCTGCTCGATATAGACCATGTCATAGATGCCGGTCTTGGCTTCCATGTCCTTGATCGCCTTGTCGTACATCTGGTCCCAGGACGTGGTCTCGATTTCCACCTTGATGCCGGTCGCCTTCTCGAAAGCGGGGGCAAGAACGTCCTTGATATAGTTCGAAGGCGGGGTGCTTTCGGTCACGCCGTGCAGCGTGACACCCTTGTATTTCGCACCGGCGTCCGACCAGAAATCGGCTTTGGCAGGCATTACGCTGGTCATCAGGCCGACTGCCAATGCGGCAAGACTCATTCCAAATTCATGTTTCATTTTTCACTCCTCCAACAAAACATTGACTGTCAGTCATCCACTTCTGCGATCGCTATGTCCGTACCCCCTGGGGAACGCAGCTCTTGGCCATCCGGACAAAGCTGAAGCCCTTTTCAGGCCGATAAATGCCGATAAATGCAGTGGCTCCGTCGCGCCTCCGACCAGCCGATCGAGGCGCCGCTCGCCATCCCTCCTGATAGCGCGGTTGCCACGACGCAGTACCCTCAAGACAATGAAACGGCGGCTGTGGTTCCCGCCAGATACCTCCTCCCTCGACCTGCCTTCGCAGTGTCTGCCACAGCCTCGCTCCCGTGGGCATTCCGATGAACTTAGTGCGGCCGACATTGCCCCTGCCACGCGTGGTTTGCAGGCGACCTATACTTTTTCGCCGACTGCGCGTGCGTCGTCTGACCAGGTGCGGATTTCCCTGAACGGATCGGCGCGCGCCTCAGTCCCGATCTTGTGGGCACTGCGCCGGTAGTCCGATGGCGTGCGCCCGCAGATCTTGAAGAACTGCCTGTTGAAATTGGCGATGTTGTTGAACCCGACCTCGAAGCAGATGTCGGTAATCGGCCGATAAGTCTGCGTCAGCAGCGAGCAGGCGGCATATATGCGCGCGAGGATGACGTAACGGGCAAAGGTATGGCCTGTCTGCCGCTTGAAGAAACGTGAAAATGCTTGCGGTTCCAGGTCGCAGAGCCTGGCAACGAACGGCAGGTCGATATCGTCGCTGTAGTGGTCCAGAACGTAGCGCATTGCCACGTCAAGTTCCGGCGGCAATTCCGCCTGCGCGGAGGTAGGTGCCAGCCGCGAGAGCCTGCGGCGGTCGTCGGGATTGCGGGCCAGCGTGATCATCAATTGCAGGAAGAGCACAACCCGCTCGGCGCCTTGGGCGGCGCCGATTTGTGCGAGCAGCCGCTGCCCAGCGAGCGCGGTGGCACCACGAAACTCCACTCCGTAGACCGCGTCGTCGTAGAGCGGCCGGATGGTTCCAAGTTCGGGGCAGAAGCCGGTGACACGATCGGCCCATTCGCGGCTGAACTGGATCAGCATATCGCGATTGCGAACCAGCTTCCCGGGTTCAATATCGCTGACCCAATTGTGCGGGACGTTCGGCCCGGTCAGGACCAGGCACCCTGGATCGAACTTGCCGATATGATCTCCCACCATCATGACGCCCGAAGTCGTTCGCGTCAGGTGCAACTCATATTCCGGGTGATAATGCCATTTGGCCTTGAAAAATGGATAGTCATGCATGTTCCAGCGAAACGACTCCGCCGGCGGACATATGATCATTTCGAAGTCCGGAACGATCTTCTGAGCGGGCTTCATTGAATGGCTCCTTCCCGATAACGCAGCGCTTCGCTCTCCTTGATCCGCCGCCTTCCGCAGCCGGCAAGGGTCCCTACCCTCGGTGGCAGCGCCTCCTTTGCCCGGAGTTGTCGAAAACCGTCGTTTACCGGCCCAATTGTCACAAGGACTGTGGATCATTCAGCGCGCCCAGGCCACCGAACATAGTACGTCACCGAACACACTGAACGATGCCACAGGGCGAAACACAAGCTGAGCTACCGCGCATTCAAGCGCGGCTCGATAGTCCTCCTCCTCTACGTCTGGTGCTTTTGCCAAACTTATATGTTGCTTAACAGGACAAATTAGGGTTTTCCATTAAGCTGTCAATCACTTTTGTTCAGGCAGCACGATTCAGCCGGGCTATTTGATATTTCACATCACCTTGACATGCAGCATGTTTGGATATTTTGTTGCTCTACGCAACATAGATTGCGTCCAAGAGATAATTACGTCCAGGAGGAGGGCCGCATGCGCAGATTGGGCATTCATTCATTCGTTTGGACCGGCGGCGGCACCCAGGCCATGCTTGAAGAAGCAATGGAGAACTCGGCCGCGTGTGGTTACCGACTGATCGAGTTTGCGTATCTTCGACCCGAAAAGTTCGACCTCGACCGCCTCGCCAGGAAGGCTCAGGCGCTGGGCCTCGAAATCGCCGTCACGATGGGCCTTCCCTTGAGCGCCGATGTGTCGAGCGAGGATGCAGGCATCGTCAAGGCCGGCGAGGAATTGCTGGCGAGTGCCGTCGCGGCGGTTCGCGATATCGGCGGCACAAAGCTTGGCGGCATTCTCTATTCTGCCCATACGAAATATTCGACCATGCCAAGCGATCGCGGCCGCAAGAACAGCATTGCAGCCATTGCCAAGACGGCCGAAACAGCAAAGAAGGCTGAGGTCGATCTGGTCCTGGAAGTCGTCAACAGGTTCGAGACGAACCTGTTGAACACGACGGCTCAGGGCCTCGACTTCATCAAGGCGACCGGCTCCGATCACGTCACGCTCCATCTCGACACGTTTCATATGAACATCGAGGAAGCGAATCCGGCGGCAGCCATTCGTCTGGCCGGCGACAAGATCGGCTATTTTCACATCGGCGAAAGCAATCGCGGCTATCTCGGCGACGGGGTGATCGACTTCGATCGTATCTTCGATGCCTTGCTCGACATCGGCTACGAGCGCGACATCACCTTCGAATCGTTCTCCAGCGCGGTGGTCGATGAAGGGCTTTCGCTGGCATGCGCTATCTGGCGCGATACCTGGACCGAGAACATGCCGCTGGCAAAGCATGCCAAGGCCTTCATCGACCTGAAAATGGAAGAGGCGGTTCGCCGGCGAACGACGAACGCCCGGCCATAGTCGAGGATCTGGTTGTGCGGCGGATCGCAGGTAGCGTGGAGAGACTTACGTGAACGACCCGGCGCTGACCGCCAGTTCGCATCGCCGAATCCGACAAAGCAACGAAGTCGCGGCGCTCAGGGCCCTGCATCAGTTTGGGCGTCTCAGTCGGGCCGAACTCGCACGCAAATTGCGCCTTAACCGCTCTTCGTCGGGGCATATCATCGCCAGCCTGACCGCCGACGGTCTGGTGCGCGAAGCAATCGAGGATTCGCCTGAACAACCGGGCTATGCCCGGGTCGGTCGCCCCGGCATCATGCTCGAACTCGTGCCGGATGCCATATTTTTCCTTGGGGTCGAGATCGGTGTCGAACATATCAGCACGGTCGAGATCGATCTCGGCACCAACATCGTTTCGACGAATGTGGAACCGTTCGATGGGCCCTCGATCAGCGTAGAGGCCGCGGTCGACCGCGCGGTGAGCCTGGCTCTCCAGTCCATTCCGGCGTCAAAACTGGAGCGCTGCGAAGGCTTTGGCGTATCGACGCCGGCGCAGATGGACAAGCATGGCCTGGTCCGCTTGGCGCCGCTTCTTGGCTGGCGAAATGTTCACCTCGCGGATTTGGTGAGAGACGCCCTGCCGCTGCGCGTTCCGGTCCTTGCCGAAAACGACGCCAACGCATTCGCCATCGGCGCGACCTACGGGCGCAGCGAGGCGCATTCAGGCGTGACGCTCTTTCTGGTGATGGAGAGTGGCGTCGGCGGCGGCATCATCATTGACGGCAATCTCTTTCGCGGCGCCAATGGGCTGGCTGGCGAGATTGGGCACCTGATTGTCAGCGACACGCCAGGCCCGCGCCGCAATCTGGAACAACTGATCGGCCTTGAGACCATCATGGGGGAGTATCGCAAGACCTCCACCCTCGATCATCCGACATTCGGCAACTTCCTGGTCGATGTCCAGGATCGGCTGCCCAGCGCCGTCTCTATTGCCGAGCAGTGGGCAAGGGCCTTGGCGATTGGGCTTGTGCAGGCTTGCCGGATCATCGATGCCGACCGGATCGTACTGGGAGGTTCGGTCGCAGCACTCTATCCCCTGATGACCGCCAGGGTGGCTGCACATATCCACGCCACACAGGAATCCAGTTTCCCGGTCCCATCAATCACAGTGAACGATGAAGGAACTGTCGGCTCCGCCTTCGGTGCGGCCTGCATGTTGCACCAGCGCTATCTGTCCCTGGATAGCCAGCGTTTCGCCGATGACACGGCGGAACTCGAAGAGCCAGGGGAAGACGAGGGCTGACATAGTTCTCGGTCGATTAATATGTTGTATAAACCTACAAACGTTCATAATGTGCCCTTCAGGAGGAGTAATCGCGCATTCCTAACCGTAGCCGTCCCGGGCTGTTGTTCGCTGCCGGAAAGGACTGGCGCGCGGTCGCCGCGTGACCTGCGGCTGGCGCGAGTTCCGACGTCGAAAGTGCCCAAATAGCCGAGTCATGCGATGCCCGCCGATGCGATTCTAAGTCAGACCAAGCTCGCAGCGGACACGCTGGGGCCAACCGTCGTGATCGGTGAGATCCTGGTGGAGATCATGGCGAAAAGCCGTGGCGACGGTTTCCTCGAACCGATCGAACTCATCGGCCCCTACCCCAGCGGCGCGCCGGCGATTTTCATCGACCAGTGCGCCAAGATCGGCGGCTCGGCGGCAATAGTCGCCTCGGTCGGCGACGACGATTTCGGCCGCATCAACATCGAACGGCTCCGGTCCGACGGCGCTGACATATCGGCCATCTCGGTCAGCCCGGATTATCCGACCGGAAGCGCGTTTGTTCGCTATCGCGACGACGGCTCACGCGACTTCGTCTACAACATCGGAAAATCCGCGGCCGCGCTGGTGAGCCTGACGGCTGAGGCAAAGGCGCTCTTCGCGCGGGCCGGACACCTCCATGTCATGGGCACCGCCTTTGCCATCCCGGGAGTCTGGGAGATCATGGACCACGCCATCGATGCCATCAAGCAGCGCGGCGGCTCCGTTTCACTCGACCCAAATTTGCGCAAGGAATTGCTCGGGCTCGGCCAGACGCAGGAACGCTTCGCCAGGCTGGTCGATGTCGCCGACCTTATTCTGCCCTCGGGCGACGAGTTGTTCACGGCGGCCGGTGTTGATGGTGAATCTGCCGCCGTCGCCGCGCTCTTTTCCCGCGGTGTGACAGAGATTGCTCTCAAACGCGGCGAACATGGCTCGACATTTTTCGGCGTTGACGGCTCGCGTGTCGATTGTCCGGCCTTCAAGGTTACGGAAGTCGATCCGACGGGCGCGGGCGACTGCTTCGGCGGCGCTTACGTCGCCTGCCGCCGCCTCGGCATGCCTGTGTCCAAAGCTCTGGAATATGCCAATGCCGCGGGCGCCCACAACGTCACGGTCCAGGGTCCGATGGAAGGCGCCGCCTCACGCCCGCAGCTTGACGAATTCATCGCCGTCACCCCGAGAAACCTGCCATGACCGGTCTCCTCGGAAGCCTCGCGGCGGCACGGCGCGAGGGTTCGCCGACAGGCGTTACGTCGGTTTGCTCGGCGCATCCATTGGTCATCCGGGCGGCCGCGCGCAACGCCGCGCGGTTCTCCGACACGCTGGTGATCGAGGCAACCTGCAACCAGGTCAACCAGTTTGGCGGCTACACCGGAATGCTGCCCGGCGATTTTGTTCGTCTCGTCCAGTCTATAGCGGCGGAAGAAGGGCTTCCGACGGAAAGGATCATCTTCGGTGGCGATCACCTTGGGCCAAATCCGTGGCGCGGGGAACATGCCGGCGCGGCGATGGCGAAGGCCGAAGAGATGGTCACGGCATACGTGTCGGCCGGCTTCCGAAAGATCCACCTCGATGCCTCGATGGGATGCGCCGGCGAGTCTGCCGCGCTCGACGACGCCACGACGGCGGAGCGTGCAGCGCGGCTGGCCTTGGCGGCAGAGCGCGCGGCGCGCGCCGCGGGCGGTGAGGCGCCGGTCTACATCATCGGCACCGAGGTGCCCGCTCCCGGCGGCGCCGACCATGCGATCAGCGACATCGAGCCAACCAGCATGGCAGCGGCGAGACACACGATCGATGTCCATCGCGACCTGTTCCTCAGCCAAGGTCTGGCCGATGCGTTCTCACGCGTCATCGCGCTGGTGGTCCAGCCAGGGGTCGAGTTCGGCAATGAGAATGTGGTCCTCTACGATCGCGCCAAGGCACGCGGATTGACGCAGTTGCTCGACCAAGAGCCGGGCCTCGTCTTCGAGGCGCATTCGACCGACTACCAGGGACGGACATCCTTGCGCCAGTTGGTCGAGGACGGCTTTCCAATCCTCAAGGTGGGGCCGGAATTGACCTTCGTGCTGCGCGAGGCGCTCTACGGGCTGGACCTTATCGCGACCGATCTTTTGCCAGACTATGGAGCCCGTCCGCTGTATCAGGCCATGGAGCGGTTGATGCTGGCCGAACCCGGCAATTGGCAGGGCCACTATCACGGCACGCAAGCCGAACAGCGCCTGCAGCGTCACTACTCTTTCTCGGATCGCATCCGCTATTACTGGAACCAGCCGGAAGCCGAAGCTGCGGTTGCCAGCCTGACTGCGGCCCTGCGCGGCAAGACGGTGCCACTCACGCTGTTCCGGCAGCATCTGCCCGCATTCGAGGCGTTTGCAGGCAAGCCGCTCGAGCCGACCTCGCTACTGATCGCCTCGATCCAGCGCAGCCTTGACGAGTACCGCTTCGCTTGCACGGGCGAGGCGCTCAGTACCGAAAGCAATTCGACGGATGGAGGACGAGGATGAGCGGACAACTCTCTGGAAAGGTCATCGCAATCACGGGGGCGGCATCTGGTATCGGCCTTGCTTGCGTGCGTGGTTGTCTCGATGCGGGCGCCCGCGTTGTCCTGATCGACTATGCGGATGACAAACTGCGCAGCCTGGCTGCCGAGCTCGGCGAGAATGCAATTCCCTTGCGGGTGGATCTCACCGATCCGGAAAGCGTGGCAGGCATAATGCCGGGCATTCTGGACAAGGCCGGCCACCTCGACGCCTTCCATGCCAATGCCGGCGCCTATATCGGTGGCGATTTCATCGATGGCGATCCGGACGCCTTTGACCGGATGCTGGACCTGAACGTCAATGCCGTATTCCGGACAGTCCACGCGGTCCTGCCACACATGATTGAGCGGGGCACGGGAGACATTGTCGTCACCAGTTCCGTCGCCGGCCACACCGCGGTGCCATGGGAGCCGATCTACACCGCTTCCAAGCACGCAGTTCAGGCGTTCGTCCACGCGCTGAGGCGCCAGGTCGCCAAACACGGCATCCGTGTCGGCGCGATCGCCCCCGGGCCGGTGCTGACGCCCCTCGTCGCCAACTGGCCGAAGGAGAATCTCGACCGGGCGATGGCGTCGGGAAATCTGTTCGATCCAAAGGAAATCGCCGAAGTCCTGCTGTTCATGCTGACACGGCCGCGCACGGTGACGATCCGGGACATCGTCATCCTGCCGGCCAACTTCGACATCTGAAACGCAGCATATCGGCGTGGGGATTCCCAGGACTTCTCCAAACGGCTTCCAGCCGACCAGTCTCTCCGCCTTGCAGCTCCAGTCAGCGCGCGCCCGTAGCATCGGCCGAGTGGCCTGCATGGCGCATCATGCGGCGGAAACTCATGGATATATGCGCCCGCCTGATGTGCCCGATCGAGTCCCAATCGCCGATTTCGGCGGCGGCAAGCACTTCCTCCATCTCGCGGCGGAAGGCGGTGAACTCCTCCACCAGGCCGAGTTGCGGCATCATCTTGAGGACGACGCGCGAGACCTGGAAATAGAGCCGTTCGCTGATCTCGCGCAGTGGCTGGTTTCCTGTCATTGCACTGAGTTCGTAGAAGAAATCCCTGTTGAGGCGCAGGAAGGCGCGCTGATCCGGCTCGCGCATATCGGTATCGCATTGCTCGATCAAAGCTCGGATCCGGTCGAGATCCGCAGCCGTGCGCGGGATCGGCGTGAGCTTGCCGATCAGCAGCGCCAATTCCAGACGCAAATGGTAGACCTGCTGGAGCTCCTCGACATTGACGTCGGTGACGATCGTGCCGACGCCATGGACGGATTGGACAAGACCTTCCGATTCAAGGCGCGTGAGCACACGTCGAACCGGCGTGCGGCTGATCTCGAACTCCTGGGCGAGCTCTTCTTCCGAAAGATGGCTGCCGGGTGCGTAGTCGAGCAGGCAGATGCGGTCGCGCAATATAAGGTAGATGCGTTCGGACCGCTCCCGTGCCGAAGGCGGACGCGGGGCCGCAGAAGCCGCAAGAATCACCGCATCGTCCGCTTCAAGCGTCATCCAGCCTCCAGAACGGCACGGAGGAACTGCTGCGTGCGCTCGTTCTTCGGCGCTCCGAACAATTCCTTCGGCGGACCCTGTTCGCAGATCTTGCCCGCATGGAAGAAGCAGACGCGATCGGAAAATTCCTTGGCAAAGCCCATCTGGTGGGTAACCATCAGCATGGTCAAGTCGTGCTCTCTGCCGAGCTTGCGAATAACCTCCAGCACTTCGCCGACAAGTTCGGGATCGAGCGCCGAGGTCACCTCGTCGAACAGCATGATCTTGGGCCGCATGGCGAGCGCGCGGGCGATGGCGACACGCTGCTGCTGGCCGCCGGAAAGCTGCGAGGGGTAGTGGCCTTTTTTCTGCCCGAGCCCCACCATCTCCAGCAGATCAGCCGCGCGCGCCTCCGCATCCGCGCGCTTCATGCCGAGAACCGTGATCGGTGCCTCGATGCAGTTCGCCATCGCGGTCATGTGCGGGAAGAGATTGAAGGACTGGAACACCATGCCGATCTTGGCGCGGATCTTGCGGATGTGATTGATGTCGGCCGGCACCAGCTTGCCGTTCCGCTGCATATGCGTCAGCGGCTCGCCCTCGACCCAGATCACGCCGTCATTGATCGTCTCCAGTGTCATCAGCATGCGCAGCACCGTGGTCTTGCCCGACCCGGACGGGCCGATGACCGAAACCTTCTCGCCGCGCTTTATCTCGAGATCGAGGCCGTCGAGCACGGTCAGCGAGCCATAGCGTTTCGAGACGTTCTCAAAGCGAACCATGGGTTGTTCGGTCATCGCATGGTTCTCCGGTTGAGCACGCCTTCAAGGGAGCGGATGAGGGCTGCCGAAACCAGGCTCATCGCAAGAAAGAACAGGCCGACGAGCGTGATCGGCTCGGTGTAGCGGAACGTTTCGGAGCCGATGATCTTGGCGGTCTGCATCAATTCCAGGACCGCGATCGCCGAAAGCAGCGGCGTCTCCTTGAACAGCGCGACGAGATAGTTGCCCAGCGCCGGCACGATCGGCGGGATGGCCTGCGGGATGATGATATCCTTGAACGTCGTCCACGACGAGAGATTGAGCGCGATCGATGCTTCCCATTGACCGCGATGAATATTGTCGAAGCCGGCGCGGTAAACCTCCGAGCAATAGGCGGCGTAGTGGATGCCGATGGCGAGCACGCCCGCCGTGAAGGCGTCGAGAACGACGCCGAATTTCGGCAGCACGAAATAGAGAAAGAAGATCTGGATGAGCAGGGGCGTCGAGCGGATCAGCTCGACCAGCACCGAGATCGTCCAGCCCGTCCACGGCACCGCGATGCGCACGACAGCCAGGACAAGACCGAGCAACGCTGCGATCGCGAAGCCAAGCAGCGTCGCCTCGATGGTGACGATCGCCGCACGGCCAAGCACGGGCAGGATTTCGAAGGCGAATGCCCAGTCCCAGATCATGCCGCCCTCCCACGTGCCAAGCCCAGCGACGCGCGCCTTTCAAGAAGCCGCATGCCAATCGTCAGCACCAGCGACATGGCCAGGTACATCAGCAGGACGAGGGTGAAGATCGGAATGGTCTTGAACGTGTTCTGGTTCATCTGCTGCGCCTTGAAGGCCAGGTCCGAAAGCGTGATCAGCGAAACCAGCGCCGTCGATTTCAACAGCTCGATGAAGAGGTTGCCCCAAGGCGGGATCATGGCGACGAACGCCTGCGGCAGGATGATCCGCCGCAACATCTGGGCGCGGCTCATGTTGAGCGCGGTTGCCGCCTCCCATTGACCGCGCGCGACGGACTGGATCGCGCCCCGAACCACTTCCGATCCGTAGGCCCCGACATTGAGGCCAAGGGCAAGCACGGCAACAGGAAATGCATCGAGCGTGACGCCGAATTGCGGCAGCACGAAAAACAGCCAGAACAGCTGCACCAGCGCCGAAGTGCCGCGGAAGATCTCGACATAGACCGTCGCCAGCCAGCGGAGCGGCGCCGGGCCGTACATCCGTGCCAACGCGGCAAGCACGCCCATGACGACGGCGAGCAGGCTACCCAGGAGGGCGATTTCGATCGTCAGGACCGCGCCTTGCAGCAGTCCCGGCAGGAAGAGCCTATAGGTCTCCTGCGTCGCCAGGACGCCGATGACGGCGAGTGCCGCGACAAGCATGCCAACCAGCGTACGGATTCCCATCTACCCCTCCTTGCAAAGGGGGCGGCGCGTTTTGCGCCGCCCAACGGTAGGGGAAACTATTCGCCCGCGCAAAGCTGCGCGGTGGTCTTGTTCGGGAGGTAGTCCTTGCCAAAGCCGAGCGGCTCGACCAGCGCGATATGCTCAGGCGACCCCAGGAACGTCTTCAGCTCGGCGTTGAACGCCTCCAGCAGATCGGTGTCTTCCTTGCGGAAACCGAAGCCGCCATGGCCTTTCACCGACTTGCCGGCAACCTCGCCGAACGGCTTGGTCGATTCGACCCCATCGGCCTTCTTTGCCATGTCGGCGATAGACAGCGCAGTCAGCGCCGCCGCGTCGGCCCGGCCTGCCTGGACGGCGGCGACGAGGCTGGACTGATCGGGCAGCGAGACGATCTGGTCAGCGGCTACTCCAGCGTCCTTCGCGTAGCCGCCTTCGACGGCGCCAGCCATCACGGCGAGCTTCAGGTCGGGATTGTCCTTGATGCTCGAATAGTCCTTCACGCCTTTCGGATTGCCCTTGAGCACGAGCATGGCCTGGCCAATGCCGTAGGACGGCTCGGAGAAGTTGATCTCCGCACAGCGCTTGGGATTGATGAACATGCCGGCGGCGATGATGTCGAACCGGCCTGCCTTGAGACCGGGAATGAGCGAGCCGAATTCGGTGAGGACGCCATCCACCTGCTTGATGCCCATCTTGGCGAGCACCGCCTTGGCGACTTCCGGCGCCTCGCCGGTCAGCTTGCCGTCTGGCGTGGCGAAGCCGAACGGCGCCTCGTTGGCAAAGCCGACGCGAATGTAGCCGTCCTTCTTGGCCCGTTCGAGGGTGGTCTCCGCATGAGCGGGCAGCGCCGTCAATGACGTCGCTGCGAGCGCGATAAAAGCAGCGGCTTTCACCACCGCGCGACGTGATGTCGTTGATTTGAACATGCTTTCCCCTTTTCTTTTTCAATGGCTGGCCAAGCGATCGATGTTTCTCCCACATCGTCGATTAGCGCATAAGACGTATACAACTGATCTGGACTTGCCGCAAGCGGCGATGTAACAATCCATAAATTGCTGACTGCGCATTGCTAATTTAGCGCACCAGCTCCCTTAGTTGTGCACAATTGAGCGTCTTCGGCAGTGTTGGTGTGCCACGGACATGCCTTCGAAAGAGACCCCTGATGGACCGCAATCCGTTTTCCGAAGTCGAGCTGGCAAGACGCCTAGCGAAGCTTCGCACAGCGCTGATTGAAAGTGACCTCGAAGCGGCGATCATCGTGTCGCCGGAGAATGTCTTTTACTTCACCGGCCTCGATCACTGGGGTTACTTCGCGCCGCATCTCCTTATCGTTCCGCTCGATCGAAAACCGATCCTGGTCACGCGTTCGATGGAGCGCGTGACCATCGAGAACCAGGTCAAGGCAGCCGAATTTCGCGGCCATTCCGATAGCGAGACCGCGGCCGATATCGCTGCCCGCGTGCTGTCCGAACTTGGTCTGGCGGACAAGCCGATCGGTCTCGAATACTGGACATCCGGGCTGAGCCACGGTCTCGCTCTCAGGCTCAAGGCGCAAACCACTGCCATATGGAGCGATATTTCCGGTTTGGTCGACACGATGCGGCGCGTTAAAAGTGCCGAGGAGCAGGCCCTCATGCGCCGCGCTGCCAAGGTGACGGATGCCGCCGCCGCCGCTGCGATCGAAGCGATTTCGGATGGCGCGGCCGAGCAGGATGTCGCCGCGCAATGCGTGGCGGCGATGATCCGGGCCGGCGGCCACGCTCCGGGCTTCGGCCCGTTCATCCGCCCGGCTGCCCGGCTTGGCGAAGAGCACACCACCTGGGGCGACAGGAACTACAGATCCGGCGAGCCGGTGTTCCTCGAACTGTCCGGCTGCGTCTCGCGCTATCACGCGCCGCTCGGACGGCTGGTCCGTATCGGCGGCATCAGCGACGCGGACGCGGCGATGGCCGAGACGACTGCGAGCGCCTTCGACGCTGTCGTCGCCGCCCTCAAACCGGGCGCCAAGGCGCGCGATGTCTACGCAGCCTGGCAGGACGTCGTTGATAACGCGGGCCTCTCGCACTACCGGCGGCATCATTGCGGGTATCTGGTCGGCGCTGGCCAGCCGCCCTCCTGGACCGGCGGCAATTCGGTGACCGGGCTCCGTCACGACTCCGATATCGAAATCGAGGCCGGTATGAGCTTCCACATCCTGTCCTGGCTGATGGGCACGGGCCGCGGCGACGATTTCATCTCCAACACCGTGCTTCTGACTGGCAGCGGAGCGGAAGTGCTCACCCGCACGCCTACCGGTCCGATCGTCCGCTGACATGACGCGCTATTTCGCACTCTCGATTTTCCGCAACGCGCTGTCGGGCCAGAAGCACCGGCGCGCGGCCGAACAGCAGGCGCTCCAATGAACCCGGTCTCGCTCAGCGATATACAGGCCGCGCGGCTGCGGATCGCCGACAAGATCGAGCGGACCGCAACGGTCCGTTCTCAGTCACTTTCGGAGATTGCCGGGGTGCCGGTGTTCCTCAAGTTGGAGCATCGGCAGACGACCGGCAGTTTCAAGCTGCGCGGCGCCTCCAACGCGGTCGCCCTGCTCTCTCCTGCCGAAAAGTCGCGCGGCGTGGTCGCTGCTTCCACTGGCAATCATGGGCGCGCGCTGGCGCATGCGGCAAGGCTCGAGGGCGTGCGCGCCGTCATCTGCATGTCGCGTATGGTTCCCGACAACAAGCTTACTGAAATCCGCCGCCTCGGCGCCGACATACGCATTGTCGGCGACAGCCAGGACGATGCGCAACAAGAGGTCGATCGGCTGGTCCGCGACGAGAACATGACCATGGTTCCGCCCTTCGACCATCCTGCCGTGATTGCCGGACAAGGCACAATCGGCCTCGAGATGATCGAAGCCATACCTGCCGCCAGGACGGTGCTGGTCCAGCTTTCCGGCGGTGGGCTCGCGGCAGGCATAGCTGCGGCGGTAAAAAGCATCTCGCCGGCCACACGGATCATTGGCATTTCGATGCAACGCGGCGCCGCCATGAAAGCCAGCATCGACGCTGGCAAGCCAATCCCGGTGACGGAGTTGCCGACGCTCGCGGACTCGCTGGGCGGCGGCATTGGCCTGGCCAATGAATACACTTTCCGCATGTGCAGCGACCTGCTCGACGAGGTGGTCCTGCTGACCGAGGCCGAGATCGCAGAGGGTATTCGGCATGCCTACACCGTCGAGCGTGAGATTGTCGAAGGCGCCGGCGCCGTTGGTATCGCGGCGATCCTGGCCAGCAAGGTCAGGCTGGAAGGCGAAACCGTCGTGCTGCTGTCGGGCCGCAACATCAGCATGGACCTGCACCGCGGCATCGTATGCGGAACATGGACTAATGACGAGGAGACCAATCCATGAGCCGCATGACCATCTTGACCGAGGCCGAGCTTAGAAAGGTCGTCAAGCTTGATCTCGCAGCGGTGGCCTGCGTCGAGCACGCCTTTCGGGCACTGGCCACCTTGCCGGTTGCGATGCCGCCGATCCTGCGCCTCGACATTCCCGAGCATCGCGGCGAGGTCGATGTGAAGACGGCATACATCCCCGGCGTCGATGGCTTCGCCATCAAGATCAGCCCGGGCTTCTTCGACAATCCCAAGCTCGGCCTGCCCAGCCTCAACGGCATGATGGTGCTGCTGTCAGCCAGAACGGGCTTGGTCGAGGCCCTCTTGCTGGACAATGGCTACCTCACCGATGTCCGCACCGCAGCGGCCGGCGCAGTCGCCGCCAAACATTTGTCACGACCGGACTCGTCCGTGGCTGCCGTCTACGGCGCTGGCGTCCAGGCGCGGCTGCAACTCGAAGCGCTGCTTTTGGTGCGGCCGATCAGGCAGGCGCGCATCTGGGCGCGTGACGGTGCCAAGGCCGAGGCCACCGCGGCCGATCTGAGCCAATCGCTCGGCATCGACGTCCGTGCCGCGTCCGATCCCCGGCAGGCGGCCGCCGAAGCCGATGTCATCGTCACCACGACGCCGTCCGAGAGGCCGGTCCTGATGGCGCAGTGGCTGAAGAGCGGCCAGCACGTCACGGCCATGGGATCGGATTCCGAGCACAAGAACGAGATCGATCCGGCGGTGTTCGAGAAGGTCGTCTACGTCGCCGACAGCCTCAAGCAGACGCGGCGCCTTGGCGAACTGCATCACGCCATCGCTGCCGGCGTCGCCGCCGCGGACCAAGCGTTCCCGGAGCTTGGCGCAGTCATCGCCGGTACGTCGCCAGGACGCACATCCCCCTCCGACATAACCCTGGCCGATCTCACCGGCACCGGCGTACAGGACACCGCGATCGCCACGCTTGCCCGCGATCGCGCCAATGCGGCCAAGGCCGGCACATCCTTCGAAAGCTAGAGCATGATCCCGAACTGAAGGTCAGCGTAGCAAAAAGTTGCAGACTTTTCGGACAAGATCATGCGAACAAACAACGACTTAGAACCGGGACAAATGAAAATGACCACTGCAAATCTGAGGTTTTCCCGGCGGGAATATTCCGAACGCCTGACCAAGACGCGCCGTGCCATGGAGGCCAAGGGCATCGACCTGCTGATCGTCAGCGATCCGTCCAACATGCATTGGCTGACCGGCTATGACGGCTGGTCCTTCTACGTCCACCAGGCGGTTATCGTGCCGCCCGATGGAGAACCTGTCTGGTACGGCCGCGGCCAGGACGCCAACGGCGCCAGGCGCACCAGCTATCTCTCCGACGACAACATCGTGCCCTATGCGGACCACTATGTGCAGTCGACCGAGCGGCATCCGATGGACTATCTCGCGCAGATTCTCGGCGAGCGGCGCTGGGACAAGCTCGCCATCGGGGTCGAGCTGGACAATTACTGGTTTTCCGCCGCGGCCTTTCTGTCACTGCAAAAGCATTTGCCGAACGCGCGCCTCGTCGACGCGACGGCGCTCGTGAACTGGCAGCGCGCGATCAAGACCGAGACCGAAATCGGCTACATGCGCAACGCCGCCCGCATCGTCGAAGCCATGCACAAACGCATCGTCGACAAGGTAGAGGTCGGCATGCGCAAATGCGACCTCGTCGCCGAGATCTATGACGCCGGAACGCGCGGCGTCGACGGGATTGGCGGCGACTACCCGGCGCTTGTGCCCCTGCTCCCCTCGGGCGAGGATGCGTCGGCACCGCACCTCACCTGGGACGACAAGCCCATGAAGCCGAATGAAGGCACGTTCTTCGAGATCGCCGGTTGCTACAACCGCTATCACTGCCCCTTGTCGCGCACCGTATTTCTTGGCAAGCCGACACCGGCTTTTCTCGACGCGGAGAAGGCCACGCTGGAAGGCATGGAAGCAGGCCTCGCCGCCGCCAAACCAGGCAATGCGTGCGAGGACATCGCCAACGCGTTTTTCACCGTCCTCAAGCGATACGGCATCGTCAAGGATAGCCGCACCGGCTATTCGATCGGCCTTTCCTACCCGCCGGACTGGGGTGAGCGCACGATGAGCCTGCGGCCCGGCGACCGCACCGAACTCAAGCCGGGCATGACCTTCCATTTCATGACGGGTCTGTGGCTGGAAACGATGGGGCTGGAGATCACCGAGTCGATCCTGATCACCGAGACAGGCGTCGAATGCCTGGCCAACGTGCCTCGCCAGCTCTTCGTGAAGGATTGATGATGCCGACAGTTCCCCTGCGGCCTTCATCGATCACGCCGACAATCGACCTCGACAAATCAGGGATACAGCACGGCCACCTTCGCCTGCCCTATAGCCGTGACGACTCTGCCTGGGGCTCGGTGATGATTCCGATCGCCATGATCCGCAATGGCAACGGGCCGACCGCCCTTCTCACCGGGGGCAATCATGGCGACGAGTATGAGGGGCCGCTTGCCTTGTTCGAGCTTGCGCGTACCTTGTCCCCGAAGGATGTCAACGGCACGGTCATCATCGTGCCGGCCATGAACTACCCGGCGTTTCGCGCCGGCACGCGCACCTCGCCGATCGACAAGGGCAACATGAACCGATCCTTTCCCGGACGTCCCGACGGCACGGTGACGGAGAAAATCGCCGACTATTTCCAGCGCCAGCTATTGCCCCGCGCGGACATCGTACTCGACTTCCACTCCGGCGGCAAAACCCTTGATTTCATTCCCTATTGCGCCGCGCATACGCGTCCCGATCAGGCACTGTCCGCGAAGGCCTTCGCGGCCGTCGCGGCATTCTCGGCGCCATGGTCGATGAAGATGCTCGAAATCGACTCGGTCGGCATGTACGACACTGCCGCCGAAGATCTGGGCAAGATCTTTGTCACCACCGAGCTCGGCGGCGGTGGCACGTCGACCGCGCATACGGTCGGCATTGCCCGGCGTGGTGTTCTGAATGTGCTCAAACACACAGGCATCGTCGCCGGCGCTGTCGATCAGCGGCCGACGCGCTGGCTGGACATGCCGTCAGGCGATTGCTTCTGCTTCGCCGAGGACGACGGTATGATCGAGACGATGGTTGATCTTGGCGAACCAATCACTGCCGGACAGGTCGTTGCCCGCATTCACTCCATCAGCCGGACCGGCGCGACGCCGCAGGAGATTGTGGCAAGAATGTCGGGCCTTCTCGTCGCGCGACACTTTTCCGGTCTCGTCAAGGCCGGCGATTGCGCCAGCGTCATTGCGGTTGCCGTCGAATGAAATTCGCCCGCCACGACGCGGTTTCAGACCTGCGGAGTTGTCCGCAATGACATCCGTGCGGCTCGATCCCATCGATCTCAGGATACTGGAGGCCGTTCAGCGCGACGGCCGCATCACCAAGCTTGCCCTGGCGCAAAAAGTTGGCCTGTCGCCGACGCCCTGCTGGATGCGGCTGCGTAAGCTGGAAAAGGCCGGCATCATCTCCGGCTATCATGCAAAGGTGGCGATCCGCGCGCTGGCGCCTATCGCCACCGTACTGATGGAAGTAACACTTGCCAGCCACCGGCAAGCCGATTTCGATCGCTTCGAGCGCGCCATCCGCGACATTCCCGAGATCGTTGCCTGCTGGTCGGTGGGCGGCGGCGTCGACTACGTGCTGAAAGTGATGGCGCGCGATATCGATGCCTATCAGCGGCTCGTCGATGCCTTGCTCGAACGCGAGATCGGCATCGACCGCTATTTCACCTACATCGTCACCAAGACGGTCAAGGAAGAGATCGTGCTGCCGATGGCGGAACTGCTGCCGGAGCAGCCATAGGGACGCCAGAGAGATCGTCTCGCGGAGCAGCGCAATAAAGACAATCTCTCTGCACCGGGGCATGCAAACAGCCTCTCTGTCCGTGCCATGCGGATAATCTTGCCCGTAACACCTGCACCGGGAGGCTCGACCATGTCCGCGCATTTCGCCCGCTCGCACCGTCACGAAGCGCTCGACCAGCTGGCCGACCGGCGGCTGTTGCGCGAGCTCGCCTATGTCGATGGGCGCTGGACGGCGAGCGAGGCCGGAAAGAGTTTCGAAGTCACCGACCCGGCGACCGGCACGACTGTCGCTTGGGTCGCCGCGCTCGACGCCGGGCAAACGACGGCGGCCATCGATGCGGCCTCCCGGGCTTTTCCGGCCTGGCGCGGCCTGCTGCCGCAAGAGCGGT
Source organism: Mesorhizobium sanjuanii (assembly GCF_002529485.1). Taxonomy (NCBI): domain Bacteria; kingdom Pseudomonadati; phylum Pseudomonadota; class Alphaproteobacteria; order Hyphomicrobiales; family Phyllobacteriaceae; genus Mesorhizobium; species Mesorhizobium sanjuanii. The sequence continues at coordinate 28,205 of NZ_NWQG01000003.1, read as the reverse complement.
CGGGAATCCTGCGCCAATGGTTCGAGCTGATCATTGCCGCCAAGCAGGATCTGGCGCTGCTGATGACGCTGGAACAAGGCAAGCCGCTAAAGGAGTCGCTTGGCGAGATCGACTATGCCGCTTCCTTCGTCGAGTGGTATGCCGAGGAAGCAAGACGCCTCAACGCCGAGAGCGTCACCAGCCATCTGCCAAACGCCGAGATGATGGTGCGGCGCGAACCGCTCGGTGTAGTCGGCGTCGTCACGCCCTGGAATTTTCCGGCGGCGATGCTGACCCGCAAGGCGGCGGCAGCGCTGGCCGCCGGCTGCACCATCGTCGCGCACCCCTCCTCCGAAACGCCGCTGTCGGCGCTGGCGCTGGCCGAACTCGGCGAACGCGCCGGCCTGCCGGCAGGCGTCTTCAACGTCATCACCGGCGGTGCTTCGGCGATTGTCGGGCGGATGTGCGAGGATCGGCGCGTCCGCGCCATGAGCTTCACCGGATCGACGGAAGTCGGCCGGCTGATCGCGGCGCAGTGCGCGCCAACGATGAAACGCCTGGTCATGGAACTTGGCGGCCATGCACCGCTGATCGTCTTCGACGACGCCAGTCTCGACAAGGCGGTGACGATTGCGGTCGATGCGAAATTCGCCACCTCAGGGCAAGATTGCCTTGCGGCAAACCGCATCCTTGTTCAGCGCGGCATCTACGATCGCTTCTGCGCGGCCTTTGCCACGCGCATTTCGGCCTTGAAGACCGGCCACGGCCTTGCCGCGGATGTCGATATCGGACCTCTGATGCACGAACGCGCAGTGAGGAAGGTCGAGGAACAGGTCGCCGATGCGGTGATCCGCGGCGCACGCTGCCTCACCGGCGGCAGCCGTCATCAGGCCGGACCATTGTTCTACCAGCCCACGCTGCTGGTTGACGTGCCGGACGACGCGTTGATCATGCAAGAAGAGACATTTGGACCGGTCGCGGCGGTGACCGCTTTTGATACGGAGGACGAGGTCGTCGCCCGCGCCAATGCCACCGAATACGGCCTCGTCGCCTATGTCGTCACCGAGAGCGGCTCCCGGCAATTGCGCCTGGGCCGCGCGCTCGACTACGGCATGGTGGCGATCAACCGCGTCAAGATCACCGGCGCGCCGATCCCCTTCGGCGGCGTCAAGCAATCGGGCATCGGCCGCGAAGGCTCGCGCCACGGGCTCGAAGCCTTCACCGATCTGAAGTATCTCTGCCTGGACGTAGCGTAGGTTCGTCCAGCCATCCCTCAAGGAATCAAAAGAATGCTCGACCAGTCCAATGAACTCGCCGCCTGGGATCGCGACCACTTCTTCCATCCCTCGACCCATATGGGCACGCACGCGCGGGGTGAAAGCCCGACCCGCATCATGGCTGGCGGCGAAGGCGTCACCGTCTGGGACAACAATGGCAAGAAGAGCATCGATGCCTTTGCCGGGCTTTATTGCGTCAATGTCGGCTATGGCCGCCAGAAGATCGCTGATGCCATCGCCGCCCAGGCGAAGAACCTCGCCTATTACCACGCCTATGTCGGCCACGGCACCGAGGCCTCGATCACGCTCGCCAAGATGATCATCGATCGCGCGCCGCAAGGCATGAGCCGCGTCTATTTCGGCCTGTCGGGTTCTGACGCCAACGAAACCAACATCAAGCTGATCTGGTACTACAACAACGTTCTGGGACGACCGGAGAAGAAGAAGATCATCTCTCGCTGGCGCGGCTATCACGGTTCGGGCGTGATGACCGGTTCGCTGACCGGGCTCGACCTGTTCCACAATGCCTTCGACCTGCCGCGCGCCCCAATCCTGCACACCGAGGCGCCCTATTATTTCCGCCGCGCCGACCGCTCGATGAGCGAGGAGCAGTTTTCGCAATATTGCGCCGACAAGCTCGAGGAGATGATCCTGGCCGAAGGGCCGGAGACCGTCGCCGCCTTCATCGGCGAGCCGATCCTCGGCACCGGCGGCATCGTGCCGCCGCCAGCCGGCTACTGGCAGAAAATCCAGGCGGTGCTGAAGAAATACGACGTGCTGCTGGTCGCCGACGAGGTCGTCACCGGCTTCGGCCGGCTGGGCACGATGTTCGGCTCCGATCACTACGGTATCAAGCCCGACCTCATCACCATCGCCAAAGGCCTGACCTCGGCCTACGCGCCGCTGTCGGGCGTCATCGTTTCGGACAAGGTCTGGCAGGTGCTGGTGCAGGGGTCCGACAAGCTCGGCTCGCTCGGCCATGGCTGGACCTATTCGGCGCATCCGATCTGCGTTGCCGCCGGCGTCGCCAATCTCGAACTGATCGATGAGATGGACCTGGTCAGGAACGCCGGCGAAACCGGCGCCTATTTCCGCGCCGAACTGGCGAAAGCCGTCGGCGGCCACCGACATGTCGGCGACGTCCGCGGCGACGGCATGCTGGCGGCGGTCGAGTTCGTCGCCGACCGCGACGACCGCGTCTTCTTCGATGCCTCGCGGAAGATCGGACCGCAGGTTGCGGCAGCACTCGCCGAGCGTGGCGTCATCGGCCGAGCCATGCCGCAGGGCGACATTCTGGGCTTCGCACCGCCGCTCTGCCTGACGCGCGAGGAAGCCGACACCATCGTGTCAAAAACAGCAGACGCAGTGAACGCCGTGTTCGGCTGCGGCTGACATCTTCACCGATGGGACTATGCCGTAGAGGCCGGCCGGGATGCCCAGCGCCTTAGCCAAATGAGGGCACGGATCGAAGAAACCTCATTTGCGGGTAACTTCGGGGTCAAGGCCGGGCGAGCGCCATGAGAGCACCGGCGTCTGCAAGATCGGCAAGGCTCCAAAGCGTATCGGCAAGCGGTGCCACGGCGAGTGTTGGGCAACCGTAATGCGCCAGCGCGGCGAACTTCTCTCTGAGCGCTGCGTCCGACATAGGTCGAGCTAGGCTGCCGGTTGCGACTTCCTCCGTCACCTCGACCGAGAAGCCATCCGCATATCGGATCGAGACATGTGCGGCTTCGACTGGCGTGCCGGCATCGATCTCAACCGCTTGGACCTTGGCGCGCAAGGCCTTCACTTGGCGATCGTTCACGGCGGCATCGCTGAATTCCTCCGCACCCGCACGGCCGCGCAGCAGGCTGACGGCGACCGCGTGCTGGGCGCTCACCTGCCCCTCGCGGCCCGTGGTGACTTCCGGCCGATCGGCGCGGGCCTTGAGCAAGGGGGCGCCGCGCACGACGACCTCGGCAATCCGGTCAGCGGAGAAATCGGGATTGGCGCGGGCACTAAGGCAGGCATCGATCACCGGGTTCAGCACCACGCCGCAGGGGTAAGGCTTGAACATGTTGCGCAGCATCTCCCAATCCCTTCCCAGTCCGCCCTCGATTAGTTCGGGCTTTGGCTGGTCCGAGCAGACTTTCAGGAAGCCGCGCGGCCCTTCGAGCGGCTGCGGCGGCCCTTCGACGCCGCACTGCGCCATCAGGGCCGAGACGAGACCGCCGCGAGCCGCATTGCCGACGCCGGTGCTCTTGGCCATGAAGCCGAGCGTCTCGACGAGGCCGGAAGCTTGCGCGGAGGCATTGCCAAGCGCCCAGAGGATCTCGTTCTCGCCGAGATCGAGGAGCTTCGCGGCGGCCACGGCGGCGCCGAAGATTCCGCATGTTGACGTGATGTGCCAGCCCCGGTCGTAGTGGCTGGGCGAGACTGCGTTGCCGATGCGGCAGGCGACCTCTACTCCAAGAGCAAAGGCATGGAGGAGTTCCGCGCCGCTCACCGGACGCGTTTCGGCAATCGCCAGAACGACCGGTGCGATGGGCGCGGTGGGATGGATGATCGTCCCGGCATGGGTATCGTCGAAGTCGAAGACATTTATTGCCGCTGCGTTGAGGAAAGCGGCCGTCAATGCGTCCCGCCGCTGGGCATGGCCGATGACGGTCGCGGTCTCGCCAGCCGAAAAAGGCGCGAGGCTTTCGGTCAGCCGCAGCACCGCCTGATCTGACGAGCCGCCGAGCGCCGTTCCGAAGCCATTGAAGACAGATCTCATCGCGTGCGCGCGGACCGGCTCCGGGACGTCCTCCCAGCGGGAGCGGTGAACGAAAGCCGCGAGCCGGCGCGAGAGGCCTGCGGCGGAAGGCTTTAGAACATCTCCGGTCATGCGCGCGTCTCCGATCTGCAACCGCGACGCATCAGCCCCTCGCCTTGCTGCCGGCGACGGTCACGCCAGCCCACTCTTCTATCGGCTTGATGATTTCGGTCAGATCGGCATCCGCGCCAAGGTCGCCCTTGGCCACCGTCAGAAGCTGCCGTACCGCGCCGCCGACGATCATCGGCACGCCAAGCGCGTCGCTTTCCTCGAGACAGAGCCGGATGTCCTTCGCCGACAATCCGATCGAGAAGCCGAAATCGAAGCTGCGGGGCAGGACAAATTTCGGAATCTTGGTCATCGTCGCATTGGAGCTGCCGCTGCCCGAATTGACCACTTCGATCAGCACGTCGGGATCGAGCCCGGCCTTGGTGCCAAGCACCAGTGCCTCGGAAGCAATCGACAGCGCCGTGACCGACATCAGGTTGTTGATCACCTTGATCATTTGCCCCATGCCCGGCTCGGCGCCGACATGGATTGGCTTGCCGAGCACTTCAAGGATTGGTTGCACCGTCTCCATGACAGACACTTCGCAGGCGACCATCATCGCCAGCGTGCCCTTTTCGGCGCCACCGACGCCGCCGCTTACCGGGCAGTCGACCGTCGTGATGTCAGCCACCTTGAGCCCCTGCGCCAACTGCCGCTCGGTGCGCGGGCCAGTGGTCGACAGGTCGATGACGATTTTCGCCCCCTTGCCCGATGCAAGACCGTCGGGTCCGAGCGCGACGGCGTGCACGATCTCGGGCGTCGGAAGCGACAACAGGACCACATCGCACAGGCCCATCAGCTCCGCCGGGGTCGTGGCCCTGCCCGCTCCCTCTCCCGCCAGCGCCGAGACGGCGACGGTGTTGGTGTCGTAGACGGTGACGGTATAGCCGGCCGCAATCAGCCGTTTCACCATCGGGGTTCCCATGCGTCCTACGCCGGCAAAACCCAGCTTGAGTTTGGTCATCTTTATCTCCTGCTTGAAAGCCTGTGCAGCTCAGCTCCGCGCGCGAATGCTCACGGCGCTGCCGCAATCGGATCGAGGTCCAGGCGCACGATATCCCCGATCCCCGGCAGCGCGGCCGGATAGCGCGTCAGCACAAGCGGGTCGTGGCCCGGAATGACGTGTTTGGGCGAACTGGCGAGCTTGCGCATCGTGGCGTAGCCCTCCAGCATGTCGGTGGCGCTCTCCAGCACCGGAAAGGGCCGGTTCTGCTCGAAATTGGCATAGAAGTGCGAGGCGTCGGAGCCGAGCACCACCCAACCGCGCGCCGTCTTCACCCGGATCACCTGCAACCCCTTCGAGTGACCGCCGACACGGTGCACCGTGAGGTTCGGCGCGATTTCGGAGATCCCGTCATGGAACGTCACCCGCCCGGCGAAGAGCTTGGCCACCATGCTTGCCACGTCCTCATAGGCGAAGGGGTGGCGCAGATAGTCGTGGCACATGCAACGTCCGGTGCAATAAGCCATCTCCACGTCCTGGACATGGTATCGGGCATTCGGAAACAGGTCGTGGTTGCCGGCATGATCGAAATGCATGTGCGACAGGATGACGTCCTCGACCTTGTCCGGATCGATCCCGATCATTTTCAGGCCCTCGCCGACCGGCCGCAGCAGCTGCCTTTGCCGCTTCTCGGCCACCTCGGCGTCATAGCCCGTGTCGAATACGAAGGTCCGCGTCTTCCCGACGATAGCCCAGACGAAATAGTCGAGTGGCATTGGACCGTCATGCGGATCGCCGCCGATGAAATTCGCCGCCGCGTTGCGGTCGTGGTGCCCGTAGCGAACCGCGTAGAGTTCGTAAGTGTCATCCATGCGTGCCTCCTTTCGCTGCCAAGCCGCCATCGCGCCCACTCACATCGATCCGGATCCGCTCAGCTCGCAAGCCACCCGCCCTCGACCGGGAGCATGGCTCCCGTCATGTCGCGCGCAATCGGCCCGCAGAGAAAGACCAGGAGATCGGCGACGCTCTGTGGCGAGACGAAGCTGCCGCCGGGCTGCTTGCCTTCCAGAAAGAGGCGTTCCGCCGCGCCGCGGTCAATGCCTTGATCCGCCATCAACTCTTCCACCCGGCTCTCCGTCCCCGGTGTCAGCACCGAGCCGGGACAGAGGCTGTGGCAGGTGACGTCGACGTCCAGATTCTCCAGTGCCACTGCCCTTGTGAGGCCGAGGATAGCGGATTTCGTCGTCACATAGCCGACACGGCCTGGTGTGCCGCGCATGCCGTAGACGGAGGTTATGTTGAAGATGCGCCCGAAGTTCTGAGCCCGCATCTGCGGCAGCAACAGCCGGACGGCATGGAAAATGGCCGAGAGGTTCACGGCCAGCGCCATATCCCATTGATCGGGCGGGAAATCCATGATCGATGCGAAATGCCGTACGACCGCATTGTTGATAAGGATATCCACCCCGCAAAGTTCGGCGCTGGCCGCTGCGACAAGACCCTCCACCTCTGCTGGCGTGGACAGATCAGCCCTGTGATAGGCAATCTGTGAGCCTGTCCTGCGGGCCAGGGCTTCGCGGTGCGGCTCGACCGCCTCGGGCGTTTCGAGTCCGTGCAGCATCACGCTGCAGCCGGCCTCGGCAAGCCTGGCGGCCATCACCTGTCCCAACCCCGCGGTGGAGCCGGTGATCAGCGCACGCCGTCCCTTCAGGACTTTTGCCGAGGCGGGAAGCATCGCCTGTTCTGTTTCCTTCGACACGCTCATATCCTGCCCCGCCGCTTCGTGAGCATCGCCAAAGTCCTCGTCCCGGTCCGGACGCAGCGTCGCGCCATGTTCATCCTTTGGTACCGGTAACAAAAATGGACTATAGAACAGCGCCGTCGGCGATGCAACCGCTGGTACCGGGCCGCGGCGATCAAGTGCTTTCGCGCTGGATCAATTCGAATTTCAGATCAACGACACTGCCGCGCAGGTGCTCGGCCCCGTCCATGATTCGGCTGAGAAGGATACGCGCCGTACGCTCGCCGATATCATAGCGCGGCAGCCTCAGCGTGGTGACGGATGGGCTGACGTGACGCAAAAGGTCCACGTCGTCGAAGCTTGCCAGCGCGATCCGGCCGGGCACCTTCCAGCCGCGCTTCTGGCACTCAAAGAGTGCGCCTACGGCCAGCACGTCTCCCGCGCAAAACAGCGCGTCGACTTCCGGCACGCTCTGTACCACGCGCGCCATCACCTCTGCCCCGGCGGCGAGGCCGCGCTCCGTCTCCAGCACGATGCGGGGATCGGGATCGAGGCCAAGCTGTCTGAGCGCGGCATGATAACCTTGCAACCGGTCCTGCGAGCGGTCGTTGTGAACCGAGTAGAGGCTGGCGAAGGCAATCTTGCGATATCCGAGCCGGCCGAGATGCATCGTCATTGCATAGGATGCATCGTAATTGGAGAAACTGACAACCATATCCAGCGGTTCTCTGGGTATATTGCCGTTTTCGACCACCGGTATGCCTGATTTCCGGATCTTCTCCGCGGCTTGCGGCGTATGCTCGGTGCTGTGCAGAACCAGGCCACTCACACGGTGACTGAGGAAGACCGTTATCAGCTCTTCCTCCTCGTTAGGGTCATAGCCCGACTCGGCGATCATCAGCTGGAAGCCCGAGCTTTTGAGCACCTCCGACAGGCCCTTGACCGTTTGCGTATAGATCGAGTTGTCGATGCTCGGCACGATCAGCCCGATCGTCGTGGAGCGGTTCGAGGACAGGCTGCCAGCCAGGTGGTTCGGCAAATAGCCGATCTCGCGCACCGCCCGGAGCACCCTTTCGCGCATCTCTTCGGAGACTTTGCCAGGCTCGTTCAGCGCCCGTGACACTGTCATGGTGGAGACGCCGGCGCGAGCCGCCACGTCTCGCATCCTCGCGCTGCCGCTATGCGGATTTCCGACTCCAGACGATCTCTTCGGCATTTCCCATCACAGCTCGATGTGGCGGCGGAAATCAAATCATTGCGTCAGAGGGCAAACAAGCCTTCACGGCAGAATTTCGCAATAGTATTGTTACCGATACCAAAATCCAGTATTGCCTGAAAGGGTTTTGCGCATTCAGGGGTTTTGCGGAGATCGCAATGGATGGAACAGCCAACAGCCGAGCGGAACAGGCGGTATTGCGCTATGTGGCGACCGCCCGACCGGTGCAGCAATTGGTCAGCGAGACGCTGACGCAAGTCGCTGGCTTCGCGCTGCTGCAGATGACCTCGCCGCGCCGGGCCGTGCTCGCCGAAGGCGCGCTCGCCGGCGCACAAGAGGCAGCAACGCGAGCAGCCGAGGAGGTGCGCGCGCTCGCGGTGCCCGAAGTCGCTACGCATCACCATCACCATTTGCACGGCGCCGCCGAAACGCTACTCCGCGCCTGCGTCGCGGCGTTGGAGTCTCGCCGGATCGATGCCTCTGAGCAGAGTGATGCACTCGTCCGGGCGCTGCGGGCGTCAAGCGATCACCTTCGAGCCACGGCCTGTCTGTTGCCGGGCTTCGAACTTGTCGATTTCGGCCAGGCGTGCTGCGCGGCCCATGCGCCGCGGCGCCTGTTGCAGGGAGTCACCTAATGCATGTCGCGCAAAAGTGCGCAGCGGTTTTGCGACAACGACATGCATAAACAGGAATTTGAAGCGCGTCGGGACGCGCTTCAAGGGCCAACGGTATCAGGGAGGATGAAATGGCGGATTACTCGATTTGGGTGCTCGAATATGCGGCGGTGGAGAAGTTCCCCTTCAGCGTCATGATGTACGGCCCGCAGCATCAGGGCACACGCAAACTGCCCTATGCCTACGCGCTGCTCAAGGGAAAAGGTGAGACGATCCTGATCGACACCGGCTACGACCACGTTGCCTATGGCGAACAATTGGCGACCGCCTATGGGGTCTCGAACTATCACGGACCGCGCGAGGTTCTGGCCGAATGCGGCGTCAAACCGGAAGACGTGACCAGCGTCTTCATCACCCATGCCCATTTCGATCACATGGGCGCCATGCACCTGTTTCCAAACGCGAAATTCTATATCCAGAAGAGCGAACTGGACAAATGGGTCTGGGCTCTGACCTTGGGCCCGGAATATCGTTTCCTGACCGGTGGCGGCGATCCGGCCGACATCGTGCGCGCCGTCGAGGCGGCGAAGGAAGGCCGCATGATCTGTATCGACGGCGATCAGGAGGATGTGCTGCCGGGCATCGACGTCCATCTGGCCGCCGATACCCATACCTACGGCAGCATGTATGTCACCGTCCGCAACGACGGCGCCAGGGATGGCGAGGACAAGTGGGTCTTCGCGGGTGACCTTATCTATACCTACGACAATCTGACCGGCCTCGATCAGGATGCGCCGCAGATCGTGCCGATCGGCCTTGCGGTCGGCAGCCAGCACAATTTGATCTTCTCCAGCGTCGCGATGCTGAAATCGGTGGGTGGCGAGGTGCGGCGGGTGATCCCTGTCCACGAGGATCGGCTGCGCACCACATTTCCATCGCGGCTAACCGACAAGGGCTTGCAGGTCGTGGAGATCGCGCTCGCAAAAGGCGAAAACAGTAGGGTGGCCTGAAAAAAAACTGGTAGGCTGAGCTTGCACGGCAGGGCGCACTGACGCCCTGCCCGAATTTGCCGTGAATATTCAGAGTTGGTCGGCGCCGGCGACGAAGCCGCCGCCATCGATCACGATCGCCTGGCCGGTGATGAATGAGGCCGCATCCGATGACAGGAACAGCACGAGCTGGGCAATCTCTAACGGATCGCTGATGCGCCCCATGGGGATCATCGGCAGGACCGTATCCTTTGCCCCCTGCTCGCTGCCGAACATGCCGCGCAGCAGCGGCGTCATCACCGAGCCCGGGGCGATGGCGTTGACGCGGATGTTCTTGCGCGCCACTTCGAGCGCCACCGAATTGGTCAGCCCGATCACACCCCATTTGCTTGCGCAATAAACAGCGGTGGTGGCGAAACCCATGACGCCGAAGAGCGACGACGTGTTGACGATCGCGCCACCGCCCTTGGCAATCATATGCGGGATCTGATGCCTCAGTCCGTTGAACATGCCGCGTAGATTGACGTCCATCAACAGGTCGTAGTCGGCGTCGTCGAGCTCGTGCACGGGCGCCGTCTTGCCGGGCACGCCCGCATTGTTGAAAGCGACATCGATCCTGCCGAAGCGCTCGAAGGCTTTCTGGTGCAGCGCGGCCATCGCCTTGCTGTCGCGCACATCGGTCTCCATGAACTCGATCGCGACGCCCAGCGGCTTGACCTCCTCCTTGAGGCTGTTGCCGAATTCGGCGCCGATGCCGGCGACAAAAAGATTTGCCCCCGCCTGGGCGAAGGCCAGCGCCGTGGCGCGGCCAATGCCGGTGGTTCCACCGATCAAGATGACGTTCTTGCCGGAAAAATCGTATTTCACTTGCATGTTTGGTTCCTCCTATGGCCGGCGGCCTCAAGACATTCGCGGCAAGGATCGGCCGCGCCGTGGCTATCCATAGCCTTGACGTGATACCGCTAACAAGTGAAAACAAGGCGAGATGCAGGATGGTGACCTGCTATCGACGGCTTTTTGGTGAAAAGCGAATTTTCCGGGCAGCCCAAGCCTCCTATTGCCGCCCTTTTAAATGTGCATTATGGTACCGGTATCAGTCATGATCGATCGAGGCATCGGGGCAGACCGTAGGACCTGATCTGCAGGGGCCGCTCGGACTTGCAAAGGCCGCTCCCTTCGAGGCCGCCGGCCGGAGGGGTGGCCTTTCGGGTGCGAGGAGCAAACGAAGACCGCTGAAATCTCGTGAAAGGAAGGCGCCGGCCCCATCGTGGGGACGGTCGACAGGGAGAGAGGATTTTCAAAATGTACAAACTGCTGCTTGCCGCATTGACGGCCGGCGCCATGATGGTTGCCACCGTCGCTCAGGCGAAGACGCTTGGCGTCGTTGCACTTCTGGCCAACGATGCCCTCAACATAGCCGTCATTGGCGGCGCGACCGAAGCCGCCAAGGCTGCCGGCTGGGACGTCAAGGTGACTGATACCCAGGCGAGCGCCGACCAGGCCAACGCCGCGATGAACTCTTTCGCCGCGCAAAAGGTCGACGCGATCTTCGTGCTTGCCTTTGCCAGCAGCTCCATTGGCTCCGGTCTGGCAGCGGCGCGCGACGCGGGCATTCCCGTCGCCACCTGGGGCGGCGAGATCGTTCCCGGCATCGTCGTGACGACGAGCGGTCGCCAGGTCGGCGACGACTCGGTGAAGTTCCTGATCGACAAGGTTGGCGAAAAGGCCGACGTTCTGGCGATGACCTTCCACCCCGGAAAGCTCTGCATCGATCGCGGCATCGCCTTCGACGAGGGCGTCAAGGGCAAGTCCGACGTCAAGGTGGACTACAGCGAAGTGACTGCGCCCGGGCAGGTTCAGTTCGGTAACGCCACCGCCGCGGCCTGGCTCACCGCGCATCCCGCCGGCGGCGACAAGCCGCTCGCCATCTGGGCCTGCTGGGACGAGCCGATGCAGGGAGCCGTCGCTGCAATGCGCCAGGCCGGCCGCACCGACGTCACCACGGTCTCGATCAACGGCAGCCCGCAAGCACTGCAACTGGTCAAGGAAGGCGACCTGACGGCGACCGTCTGGCAGCCGGCCTACCAGGAAGGCAAGGAGGTCTTCCAGGCCATCCTTGACTCGATCAAGGCCGGCGCCTCCTGGCAGCCGAAGGACATCCAGATCCCCGGGATCGTGGTCACCAAGGACAATGTCGACAAATTCATGGCCGAACATCCCAATGGAATGTGAGACCGCTTTGCAGCGCTTGGCGGAGCGGCGTCTCTAGATGCCGCCCGCCGCTTCGGCCGGGCCATGGATGCGCATCCGCGGCCTGACCAAATCCTTTGCGGGAGAAGTCGCTCTCGACCACGCCGATCTCGACATCGAGCAAGGCAAGGTGCATGGCCTGGTCGGCGCCAACGGCGCCGGCAAGTCGACGCTGATCCGCTGCCTCGCCGGGGTGACGGTGGCTGACGAGGGCAGCGTGACGATCGCCGGCGAAGACCTGCAAAAAGGGTCGCCGCGAGCGTCGGAACAGGCTGGGCTTGCCTTCATCCATCAGGAATTGAACCTGATCCCGCATTTCAACGCGCTGCAGAACATGCTGCTCGGCGCGCCCAAGGTCACCCGTTTCGGGATAATCGACTGGCAGCGTTCCGGCGTCGCCGCCCGCGCCGCCGCCGAACGCGTCGGCATCCGCTTTCCGCTCGAGACGAAGGTTTCCGAACTGTCGGTGGCCCAGCGCTGGTTGGTCATGATCAGCAAGGCGCTCGTGGGCGAAGCCAGCATGATCGCGATGGACGAGCCCACCGCCTCGCTCTCGGGCCCGGAGAGCGAGCAGCTCTTCGCCATCATCCGCGATCTCTCGGCCCAGGGCGTGGCCATACTCTATGTCTCGCACCGGCTCGAAGAGGTGCTCCAGCTCTGCGACAGGATCACGGTGCTGCGCGACGGCCGCATCGTCGATGGCGCGGAGCGTGGAGCGCTCAACAAGAAGGGCCTGGTCAGAGCCATCATCGGCCATGACATACGCCCGCCGGACGCGCGCACCCGCTTCGCCGCCGACCGCAGCCGGCAGCCGATCTTCTCCGTCCGCGACATCGCCTGGAAGAGTGCGGTGAAGGGCGTGAGTTTCGATCTCTACAAGGGTGAGGTCCTGGCGCTCGGCGGCCTTGTCGGCGCCGGACGGACCGAACTTGCCCATCTCGTGGCCGGCGCGGCCCGGCCGGATGCCGGCCATTTCGAGCTCGACGGCAAACGGCTCGATATCGCCAACGAGGCCGAGGCGGTCCGTGCCAGCATAGCGCTGGTGCCGGAAGAACGCCGCTCGCAAGGCGTGATGCTGCAGCAGTCGGTGGGCTTCAACATCAACATATCTACCTTGAAGAAGCTGCGCGCCATTCCGGGGCTCCCGTTCGTCTCCGACACCAAGGCCCGGCGGCAGGCGAACAGCCTGATAGCCCAGCTCGGCATCAAGACGCCCAGCGTCGACGCCAGGATCGGCGGTCTTTCAGGCGGCAACCAGCAAAAGGCGCTGATCGCCCGCTGGCTCAATGCCGGCACCAGGCTCCTCATTCTCGACGAGCCGTCTCGCGGTGTCGATGTCGGCGCGCGTGAAGAGATCCATGATGCGATCCGGACGCTTGCCCGGTCCGGCGTCGGCATCCTGGTGATCTCGTCGGATGTCGAGGAACTCACGCTGCTGGCGGATCGCGTCCTCGTCATGCGCGAAGGCCGCGTCACCGGCGAACTGACCGGCGCCGATATCACCGAGGCGCGGATCATCGAACTCAGCTATCACGATCCCAATGACGAAGAAGGAGACATCGCATGATGGCCCAGGCCGGAACAGCGGCGAAGGACGCGCCACAGCTCCGCAAGTCCTCTTGGAAGCGGACCGCGCTGATCTGGCTCTCCCGCTACGGCACGATCGTCGGGCTCGTGCTGATGGTGGTCTTCTTCTCGGCGAACGCGCCAGGAATCTTTCTGTCCCGCGCCAATTTCCTCAACATCCTCAGCCAGGCGTCGCTGACCGCGATCATCGCCTCCGGGCTGACCTACACGCTCGTTGTCGGCGAGTTCGACCTCAGCATCGGCTATGTCGCGAGCTTCGTCGGCCTGATCGTCACCGGACTGATGGCTTACCAGGGTTTTCCGATCTGGCTCAGCATTGTCTGCGCCCTGCTCCTCGGCGCCGCGATCGGCGCGTTGAACGGCGTGCTGGTGACCAAGGTGAGGATCAATGCCGTCATCTCCACGCTGGGCATCGGCACCATGCTGACGGGGATAGGCTTCACTTACAGTTCCTTCCCCATCGCCACCGGAATCCCACGTGCCTTCACCGACATTTCGCTTGGTCGCCTCGTCTTCGGCCTGCCCAATCCGGTGATCATCATGGTGATCGTACTGATTGCGCTCTGGGTCATCTTGAACAAGACCGACATCGGCCAGAAGATGCAGGCTGTCGGCGGCAATCTGGAGGCGGCGAGGCTCTCGGGCATCCGGGTGGACCGCATCAAGATTTTTGCCTTTGCCACTGCCGGCTTCTGCGCCGCTTTGACGGGAACACTGCTGTCCTCGCTGCTCGGCAGCGGCACGCTGGCAGCGGCCGACGGCTATCTCCTGGACGCCTTCGCCGCCGTCTTTCTGGGTTCCGCCACGCTCAAGGAAGGCGAATTTCACATAACCGGGACCCTGGTCGGCGTGCTCATCCTGGCGGTCGGCTTCAACGGGCTCAGCATTTTCGGCGCGCCCACCCATTTCCAGCCGATCTTCAAGGGCGGCATCCTCGTTCTCGCTGTCGGCATGTCCGCTCTCGCCCGGCGTTATGCCGCCTCGGTGTGACCGAGGGCCGGCACCAGGCCCTTCGAGGATGCGCCTGACTTGCATGACTGGCGATCGATGACGAGGAGGACGCGGACCCAGTCCTATGGTTTCGGGTCCCAGATTCCCATTTTACGCAAGGCGCGCACCTCCTCCCTTATGAGGGTGGTCAGCGCCCGGATGACGGTAGTGGTTGGCCGCTGCGTCGACGTCGCGAGCAGCAGTTCCCTTTCTATCGACGGGTTCTGGATACGCCAATATTTGATCCTGCCTTCCGCCACCAGATTGTGGCAACTCGAATAGGACAGGATCGTATACCCCATACCGGCCTCGACGAGGCGCAACGTCGAGGGCATCGCCTCGACCTCGACCTCGATCCTGGGCTCGATGCCGACGGAACCGAAGATTTGGTCCAACAGCACCCGCAGCCCATGCGGTCGGGCCGGAAGGATCATGGGGATACGCGAAACAACCTCGGCATCGACCGGCCCGGGGCCGAGCTTGCTGGGGTCATTCTCGGCGCCGAGCAGGAAGAGTTCGTCGCGCAGGATCGGTTCTGACAGAAGGTTGTTCATGCGCGGCGCGTTGTAAAGCACCGCGACGTCGATCTTCCCCATCACGAGCCATTCGAGGAGATGGCCGCTGAACCCCTCGACGACGCGCATGCTCACCTGCGGGAACTGCTCGTGGAAATGTTGGACGAGCGGCGAGGTAAGGACGACGCCGACCGATGGCGGCATTCCGAGCGCAATCGTCCCACGCGGGTTCGATCGCAAGGCGCCGAGTTCAGTCGAGGCCCGCGAGGCCTGCTCCAGGATTGCCGATGCGTAGTCCCGCAGAAGCTTGCCTGCCTCCGTCAGGACGATGCCGCGACCGTTGCGATAAAGAAGCGCGATCCCGACGCTCTCCTCCAGCGCCTTGATTTGCCTGCTGAGCACCGGCTGGCTGACCGATAGCGCAACGGCGGCCCGCGAGAAGCTGCCGAATTCTGCCACTGCCGTGAACAGCTGGAGCTGCCGTAAGTCAAACATGAACATTGCCTCGTCGCAAAATGCGGAACAGAGAATTTCCGTTGGCATGCAACGAATGCCGGAGTTTGGGGTACATCGAAGCCGTTGACAAGCGCGCGTCAGGCCCGCGGCAAAGCTGTTATGCGCGTCGCGGGCCTTATCGCTCGGGCAGGAATTGGCCTAGTCTCAACCAGTCCAAGAGTGCCTGAATTCAATAGATTTGAGAGGAAAAGTCGTTGCAGCGTCAAACGCTTGGGTTCATCGGCCTCGGCCGCATGGGCGTGCCGATGGCGCGCCGCCTGATCGAGGCCGGCCACCATCTGGTCGTTTACGACACGCGGCCCGACACGGCGAAAGAGTTGCCGGTGGAATTCACCAAACTTGCCGTATCTCCCAAGGCGGTCGCGGATGAAGCCGACATCGTATTCTGCAGCTTGCCGACGCCACCCGTCGTCAGGGAAGTCGTGCTGGGTGCGAATGGAATAGCGGCCGGCTCGAAGGCCAGGATCATTGTCGACGTGTCCACCACCGGACCGAGCATGGCAAAGATCATCTCGGAGTCCCTGGCCAGCAAAGGCATCGCATGGGTGGACGCACCGATATCGGGTGGCATCGCAGGCGCACGCAACGGCACGCTCGCCGTTATGGTCTCCTGCCCTAAGCAGATCTACGAGGAAATCGAACCTGTTCTGGCCAATTTCGGCCGCAGGTTTTATTGCGGAGAAACGCCAGGAAGCGCTCAGGTTGCAAAGCTCGGCAACAACATGATCGCCGCCGGCGTCATCTTGCTGTCGGCGGAGGCGCTCGCCATGGGCGTCAAGGCCGGCCTGGATCCCACGGTGATGTGCGACATCATCAATGCCTCGAGCGGGCGAAACAGCGCGACGCAGGACAAGTTCCCCCGTGCCGTCTTGCCGGGAACCTTCGATTTCGGCTTCTCCACTGCGCTGTCGTACAAGGATGTGCGCATGTGCGTCGATGAAAGCGAGAATTTGGGCGTGCCCATGGTTGGCGGCTCTCTGGTTAGGCAGATGCTCGCCGCCACCAATGCCCGCTTCGGGCCGGATTCCGATTTCACCTCGATGGTCCGCATCATCGAGGAGTGGGCCGGCGTGGAGATACGCGCCTAGGCCTTGTTTTGTGGAGAGCAGCAAATGACGACGCGCTCGATGGAACTGGCGGATGCCTTGGCGAACCTTGCTTCGCCGGTTTTCAGTCCTGCCGTCGTCACCAAGGCCAAGCTCTGCCTGCTCGATTTTCTCGGCTGTGCGTTTGAGGCTTCGGCATTGGAGCCCAGCCAGCAGGCGGTCGCCGCCGTGGCGGCAGCGCCTGGCGGCCATATGATTGGCGAAAGGGCGACGACGACACCAGCGGACGCCGCCTTCGTCAATGCCGTGAAGGGCCACGGCCTCGTCAGGGAAGACATGCATGCCGCGTCGGTGTGCCACCACGGTGTGGTCGTCTGGCCGCTGCTTCTTGCCTTGGCCGAGACGGAGACCGTTTCCGGCATGGACCTGATCCGCTCGGCGGTGGTCGCCTATGAGGTCGGCGGACGGCTTGGCAGGATGCTGATCGATCCGGCGATGTCGTCACTTTTCCGACCGACAGGACTGGTCGCTCCCATCGGATCGGCATGCGGCGGCGCCTGGATGCTGAAGCTCGACCGACAGCAAGTGGCCGCGGCGATTGCCTTGGCGGCGAATACCGCGTCCGGGCTGAACCAATGGCCGCACAGCGGCGGCTCCGACATGTTCTTCCATCCCGGCTTTGCCGCGCGCAATGCCTGGATGGCGGTTCGACTGGCCGACGCCGGAGCCTTCGGCAGTCCTGACATACTTGAGGGCCGGTCGGGATACTTTGCCGCGCTGGCGAGGCGGCCGATGCCTGGCCCGATCGAACTCTTCCCCGATGGCGAGGCGGATATTCTCAACGTCTATCACAAGGCTGCACCTGCCTGTAATTTCGCCCAGACAGCCTGCCAGACGGCATTGAAGCTTGTCGAAATCATTGGCTCGGATGCCGCGCCGGTCGAGCGCATCCGCATCAGCGTGCCCGCTGCGGCTGCCGCATATCCCGGTTGCGACCGGACAGGACCGTTCGACAGAGCCCTGCAGGCGAAGATGAGCATTCCCTTTGGTGTGGGGGCCGTGTTTGCACATGGCCGGCTGTCCGAGGATATCTACAGCGATCTCGCTCATGCTGAAACGCTGCGCCTGATCGGCGCCAGCGAACTGGTTGCCAGCCCGGATCTGACCGCGCTGTTCCCCGGCCACCAGGGCGCGGCGATCGATGTGACGCTCGGCGATGGCCGCCAGCTCTCGATGGGTCTGCCCGATGTCGTGCCCGCAACGGAAGCGGAGGTGCGCGAGCGCTTCCGCTCGGCGGCCGCAGCCATCCTTGGCGTTGCCGCGGCCGAAGCCATCGAAGAGTTCGTCGACAGGCTGGACACCAGGAAAGACGCCGGCCGGCTCCTGTCGCTTTGTGCGGCGAAGGGAGCGGCCAAAAGGCAAGCGACGCGAGCGCCCCGACAAGGGGCCGGCAAAGCTTCGCGGCCGTGGTCCCGTCAAGTTTCGTAACCGATCCCGAAGCAGGAGCAAATTCATATGTCCAAGGATGTCTTCGAGCGTGGCCTGGCGATCCGCAAGGATGTGCTGGGCAAGGAATTCGTCGAAAAGTCGTTCGCCGCGGCGGACGACTTCAACCGCCCCATGCAGGAGCTGGTAACGGAGTATTGCTGGGGTGCGGTCTGGGGCCGCGAAGACCTGTCGCGCAAGACGCGCTCGATGCTGAACCTCGCCATGATCAGTTGCCTCAACAGGCCCCATGAGCTCAAGATGCATGTCAAGGGCGCCTTGCGCAACGGTGTCAGCCGCGACGAGATCCGCGAGATCTTCCTACAGGTGGC
This sequence comes from Mesorhizobium sanjuanii, assembly GCF_002529485.1. Taxonomy (NCBI): domain Bacteria; kingdom Pseudomonadati; phylum Pseudomonadota; class Alphaproteobacteria; order Hyphomicrobiales; family Phyllobacteriaceae; genus Mesorhizobium; species Mesorhizobium sanjuanii. Next base: position 9,883 of record NZ_NWQG01000003.1, on the reverse strand, counting down.
CATCTATGCCGGCGTGCCCGCGGGAGTGGATTCATTCCGCATTGCGCGCGAGGCGTTCGCCGAACTCGATGCCGCCAAGGCCTGACCGGCGTTTTTTGGGGACCGCCTGACATGACGGATCGGCAACGGATAGCCTTCGTCACCGGTGCCGCGAGCGGCATCGGTCGCGCGGTTTGCATGAGCCTCCATGGCAAGGGCTGCCGCGTCGTGCTGGCGGATCGCCAGCAAGGTCCCCTCACCGCGCTGGCTGGCGATCTCGGCGCCGACGTCTTCCCGCTCCCCCTGGATATCACTGACGGCGCCGCCGTCGCCAACTGCCTCGACCGGCTGCCGCCGGAATTCCGCGAGATCGACATACTGGTGAACAATGCCGGCCACGACATCGGCGGGCGTACCCGCTTCGACATCGGATCGGCCGACGACTGGTCGGCGATCATCGAAACCAATTTGATCGGCCTCATGCGCGTGACGCGGGCGATCCTGCCTGGAATGATCGCACGCGGCCGCGGCGACATCGTCAACATGAGTTCGATCAGCGCGCTGCGCCTGGTGCCGGACCAGGCGCCCTACTCAGCCAGCAAGGCTGGCGTGCACATGCTGAGCGACATTATCCGCGGCGAACTGGCGGAGACACCCATACGCATTATCGAGATCTTGCCGGGGCTTACGCGCACCAACATCGTCAAATCCCGTCACCGTGGCGACGAGGAGGCGTCTCGACAATATTTCGAGAAGTTCGGCATGGCGCTCGACCCCGAAGACATCGCCCGATGCGTCTTATTCGCGCTGGATCAGCCGCCCCACGTCCAGATCGCGCAGATGTTCGTCCTGCCGACGAACCGGTGGTAGAAACCGGCTAGGCCTAAGCATTAACGTCGCCGCATTTTCGCCGCGACTTCGGTTCTGTGACCGGCCGCTCCTGCCACGACGGGCTCAGTGGACCGCCGCGTACATGATCCCGCTTTCGGTCGCCTCGGCGATGTCCATTTCCTCGACAATCCGTCCCTGCCTCGCAACGAGAATCCGGTCTGACAGCGACATGATCTCGGGCAGGTAGGAGGAGATGACCACCACGGCCATGCCGCTGTCGGCAAGCTCGTTGATGAAGTTGTGGATCTCCACGATGGTGCCGACGTCGACCCCGCGTGTGGGCTCGTCGAGGATGACCAGCTTGGGCTTCTGGATCAGCGCCTTGGACAGAACCACTTTCTGCTGGTTGCCGCCGGAGAGTTCGATGACGCGTGCATCGGCGTCGATCGCCTTGACCCCCAGCCGCTTGGTCCATTCGGTGGCAAGTTCCCGCCCCTGCCGCGGCGCGACCGGGGTCAGCGGATTGTTGCCTTTGGCGAGTTGCCCAAGCTGGATGTTGCCGGCGATCGTCATGGTTTCGAAGAACCCCTCGATCTTGCGGTCCTCTGTGACATAGACGATGCCGTCGCGCACCGCCGGTCGCGGCGTCCGGTAGCGAACCGGCCTGTCTTCGAAGCGCACCGTGCCGCCATGGAAGTAATCGCGCTTCAGCACGCCGGCGACGATCTTCATCGTCTCGGTGCGTCCCGCGCCGACAAGTCCGAACATCCCCGTCACCTGTCCGGCGAACACAGAGAACGACGTATTGCGCACGGTGTTTCCCATCGAGAGGTTTTCGACGCTGAGGATCTTTCTGCCCATGGGCCGCGCCACGCGCGTCTGGCCGGAATAGAGTTCGCCGGACAGGCTGCGGCCGACCATCGCCTGCACGATCCGGTCGCGGTCGAACTTGCTGGTTTCGTCGGTCACCACCACTTTGGCGTCGCGCATCACCGTGATGCGGTCCGACAGCTGCAACGCCTCTTCCAGCGCATGGCTGATGAAGATGATCGCAATGCCTTCTTCCTTGAGCCGTCGGGCAAGGTTGAAGAAGTGGAACTTCTCCTCAGGCGTCAGCGTCGCGGTCGGCTCGTCGAAGATGATGAGCCGCGCATTGTGGTGAACGGCGCGCGCGATCTCGACCATCTGCTTCTTGCCGGCTCCAAGAAAGGAGACCTGCGCCGTGGGATCGACGTAGAAGTTGAGCGACAGCAGGTAGCGCTGCGCCTGGATGTTCAATCCGCGCAGCCGGTTGAACAGCTTCTCGTCTCCAAGATAGATGTTCTGCGCCACTGACATCGACGGCACCAGATTAGTCTCCTGGAAGACCATTGCTATGCCGCGGTTCAGTGCGTCTGATGGCGAATTCAGGGTGACGGGCTGGCCGTCGAGCAGCATCTCGCCGGAGCTCGGCTGATAGACGCCGGCGAGCACTTTCATGAGCGTCGACTTGCCCGCGCCGTTCTCGCCGAGAATGGCGTGTATCTCGCCGGGACGGATCTCGAAATCCACGTTCGAGATCGCCAGAACGCCGCGGAAATCCTTGGAGACGCCACGCAATTGAATGAGCGGTGTCATCTTGCGGTTTGCCCCGCTCGTTCGTCGATCGCCACGATCTTCCCCGATCCCTTTGCACCGACCAGAAGCCGCCCATCGGCTTCGCACATTGACGTCACGCCGTGCACATCGCCATCGGCACGGCTTTGATAGTTTCGCAGCATCGCCATGCTCTCATCGCAGCGCACGACGAGGCCTGCCGACCAAGTCGGCGACCACGGTTTCAGCATATTGAGCTTCTTGCGCGCGCCGCCCTGTATGGGTTCGAGGAAGCTCCGCCCGGTGACGAGGGAGGGAGCGATCCAATATTCTGGATCGATCGTCTCGATCATGCGCCTGCGGTATTCGTCTTCCTTCAGGACGAACTCGACGAGCGGGTTGCGCGGCGCAAACATCGCCAGCCAGAAGCCGCCTTCCGCTGCCGGTGCGATGCGCCCGGGATAGGCGGGGAGCGAGCCGAGGGCGATCTGTTGGTGCGAGCCGTCGAGACCCGTCGAGAGGACACGGTGCCGCCAGGCCTCCGAGACGAAGACGCGATCCCTCGACACGATTATCCCCGATGGAAACGCCAGCCCCGACGCGATTGAAACGGCTGTGCCTGCGCCAAGGTCGACACGCCAGACCGAGCCCTCGGCCGTCTTCGTCATCAGATCGTGCTTCCACCGGTACGCGGGATTGCGGGCCGATCCTACCGCGACGAGCAAGGTGGAGGGGTCGGCGAAAGCCATCGCCGTGATGCACCCCACATTGAGCCCTTCCGGCCTGATCAGTTCCGTGGAAGCGCCGTCCGGCCGCTCCATGCGGATGCCCTCGCCCTCAACGGCGACAGCCAACAGATCCCCGGTCGCCGCCATGCTGGTCACCGGTTTTCCGGTGCTGCGCGTTCCGGTAACTGACAGCCCCTGCCCGCTGTTGCCGGCTGCCGGCGCCAGCGTGTGGATCTCATGGCCAACGGAACAGACGATCTGTCGTCCACGCAGCACCAGATTGTCGATATCGGCGAGATTCAGCTGCAGCGGCGCTGCATCGAGCTTCGCATTCGGCCGCAGCGGACCGTCCATCGGCGGCACCGTGCTGCCTGTGAGGTCGAAACCGCGGAAGTTCGCCCAGGCGCGCTTGACGGCGCCGATCATGGGCGCGGCCCCCAATAGGCATCCTGCCCGCACCAATCGGGATCCGCGTCCGGCAGTCTGTAGCGGCCTATGCGGTTGTTCGAAACGCCGCCCAGATAGAGCCATCCCCTGTGCTCGCGCATCGAGGTGATCATCGGGTGGTTGCGGCCGCCGAGATCCCAGAGATTGTCGAGGATCTCCCCCTTCTCGTTGAACTTCACCACGCAGCCGGTGTTGATGTTCGGGTAGAGCCACTGATCCGGCGCGACGCGCCGCGCCATGCGCTTGCGGAAGCCGGGCATACGCATCGCAAGATCCAACGCCGGCCCGCGCATGCCGAGCAGCGCCAGCCAATAGTTGCCGTCCGAGGCCCGGTTGATGTTGTCGGGATAGCCGGGCAGACTGGAGATGACGCGTTCGGTCGTGCCCTTCTTGGGTCCGTCGAACCAGTATCTGCTAATGGAACAGGTCCAGCTCTCCGCGAACATGAAGGATTGCCCGTCGGGACACATCGTGACGCCGTTGGCGAAGACCAGCTTCGGAATCTCGGTGTGCGTCTTGCCGGTGCGCGGGTCGTAGCAGATCATGCGCCCGCTCGCTCGGCTTTCCAGCGCATCGGTCGCCCAGTCCTCCTGCTCGTAGCGGATCGTCGCCTCGCTGAAATAGACGCGGCCATCGGGTGCAACGTCAACGTCATCGGCGAGCCGCAATCGCGAATCGTCCACGACCGAGGTCCAGCTTCGGTTCGTCTCGTCGGTGAGCTTGGTGACGGTCTTGTCGCGCGCAACCTGGAACAGACCCATGCCGCCGATGCAGACCAGCAGGTTGCCTGTGCGGTCGAACGCCATGCCGAGCGGATGGCCGCCAATATGCGCGAACACCTCGGAACGTTTGTGGTCGGGACCGAAGAAGCGAACGATGTCGCCATGCCTTGTGCCGCAATAAAGATTGTCGTCGCGGTCGAGGATGACGTCTTCAGGCCCCTCAATCTCGCCGAGCCCAATGATTTCGACGGAGCGCAAGCGATCGTTCAGCACATAGGGCGAGCCGGGTGCGTCGACCTTCGGCGCCGGCGGTAGGGAAAGGTAGGCAGGCGAGACATAGACCTTGGCGAGAATGCGGTGGCGGTGCTTCTGCCAGCGCATATCGACGAAGACGGCGAACAGCAGGATCGCTCCCAGGATGGTCGAGGTGATCGGGCCGCTGATGCCGAGATTGATCAAGCCGTTGGTGAGCATCAGCACCAGCAGGCTGCCGATGATCGCCTTCGCTACCGAACCCCGGCCGCCGCCGATCGCCGTTCCACCCAGCACGGCAGCGGTGAGCGCCTGCACTTCGAGCCCGACGCCGGTGTCGGACCCTGTGCTGCCCAGTCGGGCGGCGAACAGGAAGCCGGCCAGCGCGCACATCGTGCTGGAGGCGACATAGGTGAGGAACACCATGAAGCGCACGTCGATGCCGGCGTTGAAAGCAGAACGCCGCGCCCCGCCCACGGCGGTGAGCCGCCAGCCGGGGCGCATGCGCGACAGCACGAGGTGCCAGGCGAGAGCGATCACCAGAGTGATCACCAGCGAGGTCGGAACGCCGAGCACCGTGCCTTCGCCGATGAACAGCCAGAGGTCGGACATGGAGAAGCCCACCATCATCGAGGTGGACATCTTCACGAAGACGATCTCGTAGATCGATCGGAAGATGATCAGGCTGACCAGCGTGGTCAGGAAGGCGCGCAGGCGCAGATAGCCGACCAGCACGCCGTTGATGGCGCCGCACCCCATGCCCATGACCAGGATGCCGGCGAGGACGACTGGGACCGGCAGTTCGTAGACATTCACGCCGATCAGCGAGAACAGCACCGCGAGCGAGAAGACGGCAGCGACCGAGAGGTCGATGCCGCCTGAGATCATCACCACCGTCAGGGCCAGCACCACGAGCCCGAATTCCGCGAACTGCCGGGCAAGGTCGGAAAGGCTCGACAGGGACAGAAAGTCCGGAATGATCGAGCCCAAAACCACGATCGTGAGCAGGAGAGCGGAAAACGGGATCGCGTTGTCGATCCAGCGCTTCGACAGAAGCTCCCCGATCAGATGATCGGGGAGATAACGCGAACGCAGGTAGGCGAAGGTGTCGCTGCTGGCCATGATGATCTTTGGTGCTCGCCCAGTCGGCCTACTTCAGCTGGTCCAGCTGCCAGCAGGTGCGCGGACCGATATTGTCCTTCGTCAGCAGCGTCAGCGGCGTGTAGTAGGAGGTCTTGCTCTCTCCGGCCTTGGCCGGCGCCAGCAGTGTCTGCACGATCTGCTGGTTGATCGCATTGCCCTGGAGCGGGACATCGTAGCTGATGATCAGGTCCAGCAGCCCCTTCTCGATGTTGTCGCAACCTATCTTGTTGCCGCCGCCGGAGGTGACGAGGTAGATGTCGTCGGCCTTGCCGGCCGCCTGGATCGCGGCACCGGCGCCGACGTCCTGATTATCCCAGTTGCCGACGACACCACACAGATCCGGGTGCTGCTGCAATACCGTCTCCATGATCGCGCGTGCCTTGGCGGGATCGTACTGGGCGGCCTGCTCCGACACGACCTTGATCGATGGATCCTTGGCGAAGGTCTGCTTGTAGGCATAAAGCTCGTAGAGGTCCGAAGCTGCCGTAGGCTGGCCGCGGATGATGGCGATCTTGCCGGACTTGCCGGAGCCGGCTCCGCACTGCTTCACCAGCGCATCCGCCTCGATATAGCCAACCCGCGACCAGTCGGCGCCGACATAGGCGTCGGTCGGCACCACGGATTCGAGATTGAGCTGGATCACCTTGATGCCGGCGTCCATGGCGCGCTTCAGCAACCGCGCGTAGGATTGCACATCGGGATTGTGCGCGATGATGAGGTCGGGCTTTTCGGCGATCAGCGCGGTCAGAGCGCGCGTGCCCGCATCCGTGCTCCAGTTTGGATCGCGGATTTCGAGCGTATAGCCGAGGTCGGCCGCCTGCTTGCGCATGATCGCGGCCCAGCCCTCCGTCAGGTCGAAGCCCATCGCCAGGGGAATGAAAACGACGCGCTTTCCCTTCAAGCCGTCATAGAAAGGGTTGCGCGATGGGTTGTCGAGGCCGTCATCGGCATGTGCGGCGCCGGTGAGCCCAAGGGCCATCAGCCCTGCCGCCAGAATGTTGCGTATCTTCATGGTTTCCTCCCGTTGAATTGCAAACAAGATGTGGTTCAGATGTCCCCTTGGCTTTGCTGCGAGGTCTGCTCGTCCCTGGGGTTGATGAAACTGTCGACCATGATCGCCAGCAGAAGGATCAGGCTCTTGATCAGGTTCTGCGTGGTGTAGGTGATGTCGAGGATGGTCATGCCGTTGAGCAGCACGCCGACCAGCAGCGTTCCGACCAGCACGTTGCGCACACCGCCGCGGCCGCCGCTCAGGCTTATGCCGCCCAGCACCACGACGAGCAGGACGTCGTAGATCATCGTAGAGTTGTAGACGCGCGTGCTCATGCCGGACACCGCCGCCGCCATGACGACACCGGCGAGGAAGGCGATCAGCGAACTCACGACGTACTGCGCCACGATCAGCGGCCGCAGCGGCAGACCGGTGATGCGGGCCGCCAGCGGATTATCGCCTGCCGCATAAACAAACCGACCGAAACGCGTGCGCAGCAAAAGCAGCGCAATCAGCGCTGCAAGCACGGCAAAGGCGATGATCGGCATTGGCAGGCCGAACAACAAACCGCGGCCGAGAAAGTCGAACCAGGTGACGCCGACCGGGGTATTCTGCACGTCGATCTGAAACAGGAAGGCGCGCCCGGAACCGTAGGCGACAAGGCCCATGGCGAGCGTCGTAAAGATCGCCGGGATATCGGCGTAGGCGACGAGAATGCCGCTCGCCAGGCCGATGGCAAGCGCGAGCAGGACGCCATACGCCAGCGCGGTGTCAAATGGCGTACCGGTCTGCGCCATGGACAAGACCCACGACAGCGAGACCACCATCGTGGCCACCATCGCGAGGTCTATTCCCCGGCCGATCACGACCAGCCCCATGCCGAGGCCGAGGATACCGAGGATCGAGACGCTGCGCACCAGCGCTATGAGGTTGCCGGCGGTCAGGAAATTGTTGAGCGTCAGCGCGAACACCGCAAACATCGCAACGGCCAGTGCGAACACCACGCCCTCTTGCGACAATCGCGCCTTCCCCATTTTTCGGACCTCCCAGACCGGCCGATATCGATCCGCGGACGCGGACCCGCGCGATCGGCATCGAGCTGGAACGAACATCCCTTTTTTGGAGAACCCGAGACAGACCCGTCGGTGGAATATCAGTTATGTTGGCTACCGGCCTCTATCGCGAAGAACGGCAAGTGCGCAGGGGCTTTGGAGCACCGGGCGGCCCGGAGGGGTGTTCAAAAGCATTTATTTTATTGGGTTTTTCGTGGGCCAAACCAGAAATTTTCCCGCATCGTTCCGCATGGTACCGCGAGCTGGACATAGTCGTTCGTCTTTGCTCTCGATCAATGAATGCCCCAATTCGTGCTGGTAGGCTTTGTGCATCAACCGAAAGGTGCCTGGAGGAGAGAATGCCCCGGCGAGGAACGACCATCGGTTGGCCAAACATCGCTAACCGATAGGAAACATGGAGGATGTCCCCTTTCTGGTTCTTCCGTCGAATTGACAATGCGGTGATTGAAAGCTGAACCTGACACAACACCAGCGTTGCCCTGTCTTGAATCAGCCATGGTCCAGGAGCCGAAGGAAGAAATGGGGTTTGGGAGGATAAGCATGGGCGAGGATTTGCCCCGTCATCATGCCGACCGCATTCAGGCCGCGATCGCTTCGGACGCCGCGGCGAAGTCGGCGCTGGTCGCCTCTTGGCGACGGTCTTCCAGTTTGCATCGGCTCGATCCGACTGATTGCAGCCCGCCACGCTATCTGACAGAGGCCGAATTGGAGGAAGCCCGGCAACCCATCGAAGCACTCGTCCGAGCTGCCCAACCGAGTCTGGACCGGCTCTATCTTGCGGTGGGCGGCGTCGGATGCTGCGTACTGCTCGCCGATCGCAACGGTGTGCCGGTAGAACGGCGTGGCGCGCCCGTGGATGACGAGACGTTTCATTCCTGGGGGTTGTGGACTGGCTCCGTCTGGAACGAAGAGAGCCAGGGCACGAACGGTATCGGTACCTGTCTGGTTGAACAGCGGGCGCTGACGATCCACCGCGACCAGCATTTTCAGACGCGCAACACGGGGTTGAGCTGCTCCACTGCCCCGATCTACGATCATGAGGGGAGACTTGTCGCCGCGCTTGACGTCTCGTCCTGCCGGGCCGATCTGACCGAAGCCTTCGCCGATCTTATTTCGGTGGCCGTGGTCGATGCCGCACGCCGGATCGAAGCGGAAAACTTCAAGATGGCGTTCCCGAAGGCGCGAATTCTGCTGGCGCCGGTAACCGACAAAGGCTCCGGCGCGCTGATCGCGCTCGATGCCGACGACCTTGTGGTCGGCGCGACCCGGTCGGCTCGCCTGGCGCTTGGGATAACGCAACAATGTCTCGACAAACCGATGCCCGCGGCCGATCTGCTCGGTTGGGCTGAGAGCGGCCCGGAAATTCTCGCCGACGCGGAGCGCGGCGTTCTCCAGCGGGCGCTGGCGCGGGCAGATGGAAATGTCTCGGCCGCGGCTCAGGCGCTTGGCATCAGCCGCGCGACGCTTCACCGCAAGCTCAACCGCCTGGACGTGCACAGGTCCCACTGACCATTCGAATCCTCGCATGACTGTCGCAATTCTGCGACACATCCGGTCTGCCCACTGCCTCCGATACGGTGACAAGAGCGGCGGAAATCACAAGTCTCTCTTTCCGAAGCGTTGCATCCCGCGACGTCGGCTTCGGGAGGAAGACAGATGAACAAGGTTGAATTCTCACGTTCGGTCAAGGCGCCGTTCGACAAGCGCTACGGCAATTTCATCGGCGGCAAATGGGCCGAGCCGCACGCCGGCCGCTACTTCGAGAACCACTCGCCGGTGAACGGCCAGTTGCTGTGCGAAGTGGCGCGTTCCGACGCCCAGGACATCGAGGCGGCTCTCGATGCGGCGCATGCCGCCAAGGACGCCTGGGCACGCACCAGCGTCGCCGAACGCTCGCTCATCCTCAACCGCATCGCCGACCGCATGGAGGAAAACCTCGATCTCCTCGCATGCGCCGAAACCTGGGACAACGGCAAGCCGATCCGCGAAACGACCGCGGCCGACTTACCTTTAGCCATCGACCATTTCCGCTATTTCGCCGGCGCCTTGCGCGGCCAGGAAGGCAGCCTTTCCCAGATTGACGACGATACCGTCGCCTATCATTTCCATGAGCCGCTCGGCGTGGTAGGCCAGATCATCCCC
>NZ_NWQG01000002.1:0-29616 GCF_002529485.1 Mesorhizobium sanjuanii | reverse complement strand
AGATCATCCCCTGGAACTTTCCGCTGCTGATGGCCTGCTGGAAACTTGCGCCCGCGCTTGCCGCCGGAAACTGCGTGATACTGAAGCCTGCCGAGCAGACCCCTGCCGCCATCTTGCTCTGGGCCGATCTTATCGGCGATCTCTTGCCGCCTGGCGTGCTCAACATCGTCAACGGCTTCGGCCTCGAGGCCGGCAAGCCGCTCGCATCGTCGCCGCGCATCGCCAAGATCGCCTTTACCGGCGAGACCACGACGGGCCGGCTGATCATGCAATATGCCAGCCAGAACCTGATCCCGGTCACACTGGAGCTGGGTGGGAAGTCGCCCAATATCTTCTTTAGGGATGTCGTGGCCGAGGACGACGATTTCTTCGACAAGGCGATCGAAGGCTTCGTCATGTTCGCGCTGAACCAAGGCGAGGTCTGCACCTGCCCGAGCCGCGCACTCATCCATGAATCGATCTACGACAGGTTCATGGAACGTGCCCTCAAGCGCGTCGAAGCGATCGTGCAGGGCGATCCGCTCGATCCGGCGACGATGATCGGTGCGCAGGCCTCGTCCGAGCAATTGGAAAAGATCCTGTCCTACATCGACATCGGCCGCCAGGAGGGGGCGGAAGTGCTGACCGGCGGCGCCCGCAACGTCCTGCCCGGCGACCTGGCGGGCGGCTATTACGTCAAGCCAACCGTATTCAAGGGCCACAACAAGATGCGCATCTTCCAGGAGGAGATTTTCGGGCCGGTGGTTTCGGTCACCACCTTCAAGGACGATGACGAAGCGCTCAGCATCGCCAACGATACGCTCTACGGTCTGGGCGCCGGTGTGTGGACGCGAGACGGCAACCGTGCCTATCGCTTCGGCCGTGCGATCCAGGCCGGCCGTGTCTGGACCAATTGCTACCACGCCTATCCCGCGCATGCGGCCTTCGGCGGCTACAAGCAGTCCGGCATCGGCCGCGAGACGCACAAGATGATGCTCGATCACTACCAGCAGACCAAGAACATGCTGGTCAGCTATAGCCCGAAGAAGCTCGGTTTCTTCTGATCGCCTCTTTGGCTCACAGGCGCGGCTCCGCGAGCGGCCGCGCCCAAGCCTGGAAATCGAAAACGCCATGCATGCTAAGGTCACGGCAACACCGGCAGCGCTTGAACTGATCGCGGAGATCGTTGCCGAGCACGGTCCGGTGCTGTTCCATCAATCCGGCGGTTGCTGCGACGGCTCCTCGCCCATGTGCTATCCGCGCGCCGGCTTCATTGTCGGCGACCGGGATGTGCTGCTCGGCCACATCGGCGACGCTCCCTTCTACATCGGTGCTTCGCAATTCGAAGCCTGGAAGCATACCGATCTCATTATCGACGTGGTGCCTGGCCGCGGCGGCATGTTCTCGCTGGACAACGGGCGGGAGAAGCGGTTCCTGACACGGTCGACGATCTGCGCCGTTCAGGGGTAGCGAGCGAGCGTCAGGCTGCTTGCTCTTTGTCTCAGCGCAACGAGCATCCCGCCAAGCGGATGCAAGATGTCCGCTTCCAAAGCGCGGACAAGCAGCATGAAACACAAATTCAGCGACGATGCGACGATGGACGAAATCATGAGCCGGTCGCCGGCGGCCATCCGGGTCGTGCTCCAGCGCGGCCTGCTTTGCGTCGGCTGCCCGATTGCCTCGTTCCATACGGTTTCTGACGCCGCACGCGAACACGATCTCAACGAAGAACAACTTAGCAGCGATTTGCAGGCCGCAATCGCAAGCACCGCGTCCGATTAGCTTTTCTCCGCGCGGCCTTCCGCGATCAGAAGGAGCCGGTGAGGCTCGACCACGGTCACCTTCTGGCGCCCACTCTTGACCAATCCCTGGTCTTCCCACGCCGAGAGCAGCCGGCTCACCGTATGCAGCGTCGTTCCTGTCATCTCGGCAATATCCTGGCGTGAAATCGGGAAGTCGATCAGGATGCCTTCCTCCGTCTTCTTGCCCGTCTGCTTGACCAGCTTGAGCAGCGCATGGGCGACACGCTGATCCACCTGTTCGGTGGACATCTCGATGACGCGCGTATGGGCATCCTGCAGCCTGCTGCCCACGGTCTTGTATGTGTTGGCACTGAAACTTGGGAAATTCGCTGCGAGCGTTGGCCAAAGATGGCTTGGCCAGGCAAGCGCCACACAATCGACGGCAGCTATCGCATTTGCCGGATAGGTGGTGCGGCCAAGCGCGTGGGCGATGCCCATCAACTCGCCTGGACTAATGTATCGCACCGTCACCTCGTGACCGTCAGGCGTCGATTTGACGACGCGCACATGTCCGTCCAGCAGCAGGAAGAAGGAATGTGCTTCCTGCTCCTGCTCGAACACCGGCTGGTCCTTGGCGATCCTCAGCGACCTGGCCTGGCCGACGATGCGGTCAAGATCCGTGGCGGCCAGGCCTTCAAAGACGGAAAGCCCTGCAATCAGCGACCGATCGAGGCTACCCAACGCTGTTCCTCCCGAATTTGATTGCGGTCACAATACAGCACTAGGGCTGTTTTTGCTCGCCAGTTTGCGCCAGCGCAAATCATCAAGTCTCCGGGCCCAGTAAAAGAGCGCAACGGTTGATGCCGTGACGAACTCAAGAAAGGATTTACAAATGAAACTGCCACTGATCGCCGCGGCCATCGTCCTGCTTTCCATCGCCGGTGCGGCAAATGCCGAAGAACATATCGTGCAGATGCTGAACAAGGGGGAGAAAGGCTCGATGGTCTTCCAGCCTGCCTTTGTTCAGGCCGCGCCTGGGGACACGATCAAGTTCGTTCCGACCGACAAGTCGCACAATGCCGAAAGCATCAAGGGGATGATCCCGGACGGCGCCGAGGCTTTCAAGGGAAAGACCAATGAGGAAGTAACCGTGACCCTTGGCCAGGAGGGTGTCTATGGCGTGAAGTGCGCCCCGCACTACGGCATGGGCATGGTGGCGCTGATCGTCGTCGGCAAGCCAGTCAACCTGGAAGCTGCGCAAGCCGTAAAGCAGATCGGAAAAGCCAAACCCGTCTTCGCCGAACTGTTCGCCGAAGCGACCAAGACTGCTTCCAACTGACCCATTTTTCCTGGATGCCCTCCGGTTTGCGATCTTCCGGAGGCAGAGGCCGGACGGACCGGAGGGGCGGTCCGGTCCGGCCTGTTTCATTCTGGATTTCGTGCCGCAGAGCCGATCCCTCCCCTCTTAAGAAGAGGCTGGTGGTCGCCCCCCCCACAGCCGCGGCTTCCCATCCGGTTCGCGTCCGCGTCAGTGCATACTGTCTCCAAAAAGAAGCCACGGCAAAGGTACTGGATTTGCGTTAGCGCAAAGACTTGGCCGAAACCAGGATTTATTCTGAAGACATCGAATGGCTGAAACCAAGGAGATGGAAATGCTTACGAGACGCGAAGCTTTGTTGGGAACTGTTCTTACCGCAGCCGCGGTTGCCACCGTTGGTGCAATGCCCGCCGTGGCGAGCACCAAGGACGTCGCCGGATTGCGTCGTGAAAAGGTAACCCTGGTCCCGCCGCCGTTCGTCCATGCTCATGATCAGGTCGCCAAGGGCGGTCCAAAGGTCGTCGAATTCACCATGACGATTGAGGAGAAGCCTATGGTCATCGATGCCGACGGCACACAGATCAATGCAATGACTTACAATGGCTCGGTTCCCGGTCCTCTGATGGTCGTGCATGAAGGAGACTATGTCGAGCTCACGCTGATCAATCCCGAGACCAATACGCTCGCCCACAACATCGATTTCCATGCCGCCACGGGCGCGCTTGGCGGCGGCGAATTGACACTGGTCAATCCGGGCGAGCAGGTCACGCTGCGCTTCAAGGCGACCAGAAGCGGAACGTTCGTCTATCACTGCGCGCCCGGCGGCGCGATGATCCCCTGGCATGTCGTGTCGGGCATGAGTGGGGCGATCATGGTGCTGCCGCGCGACGGTCTCAAGGACGACACGGGCAAGCCCGTTCGTTATGACCATATCTATTACATCGGCGAGAACGACTTCTACATTCCCCGCGACGATCAGGGGCAATTCAAGAAATATGAAACGGCCGGCGACAATTACGATGATACCCTCAAAGTGATGCGCGGGCTGATCCCGACGCATGTGGTGTTCAACGGCAGGGCAGGTTCGCTGACCGGCGACAACGCCATGAAAGCGAAGGTCGGCGAAACCATTCTGATCGTTCACTCCCAGGCCAACCGCGACACGCGTCCGCACCTGATCGGCGGTCATGGCGATTTTGTCTGGGAACAGGGCAAGTTCGCCAATCCCCCGGCCAAGGATCTCGAAACCTGGTTCATCCGCGGCGGATCGGCCGGCGCGGCGCTCTACACATTCCTGCAGCCGGGCATCTACGCCTATGTCAACCACAATCTGATCGAGGCAGTCGAACTCGGCGCGACCGCCCACTTCACGGTCGAGGGAAACTGGGACGACGACCTGATGATGCAGGTTGAAGCGCCCAAGGCGATCGCCTCATAATCGGGAGATCCGATCCTCGGTGCAACCCTGCGGCCGAGCCAAAGGGTTGCACTCACGGACGGACTTGGTGCCCATGTCCCTAGATCCTATCTTCACATCCGGAACAATTGCGGCCGCCGCATTGATCGGCTTGGGCATAACCCATGCGGTCGACGACAGTTCTTTGGAGTTCTCCCAACCGATAGCCGTGAGCGAACTTGTGATCCTCAGGCCTGGTTCATTCGATCATCCAAAGGCTGGGGAATTCCTCAAGGAGAACCATCCTGTCGCAGCGCCTGTTGTGCAAGAAACCATCCATGCGCCTCTGGAGATCATGAAATACCAGGTAAGCGTTTCCGAATACGGTCGGTGCGTGGCGGACGGCGCCTGCAAGCCCATCGACGCTCGCAACAGTGGCAACGTTCCGGTTACCGGCGTGAGCCACATGGATGCCGAAGCCTATGCGACCTGGCTGTCAAGCCGCACAGGTGAGGCATGGCGGCTGCCGACGGACGTCGAGTGGGCCTACGCCGCCGGTGAACGATTCCGGGGCGACATGGAGAGTGGTGAAAGTGACCCGAAGAACCCGGCCCGGCGATGGCTCGCCCGGTATCGCAACGAAGCCGCCCTTGGTCGCAAGCCAGATCCTGAACCAAGGCTACAAGGCGCTTTTGGTATCAACTCAAAAGGACTGGCGGATGTTGCGGGTAACATCTGGGAATGGACCTCGACGTGCTATATCCATGCAACAATGGCCAGCGACGGCGTGGGGATCGCGAGTTCGATCGACAATTGCGGCGTGCATGTCGTTGAGGGATTCCACCGCACCTACATGTCGAACTTCATCCGCGACGGCAAGAGCGGCGGTTGCGCCGTCGGCACGCCGCCCGACAATCTGGGTTTCCGGCTTGTCCGCGACCAGTCCAGTCTCATGCAGGTTGCCCTTCGGCGCCTGGGCTTCTCCTGACAGCACAGACAAGAGTGCATGATGACATTGAAATCAACTTTGGCCGATCGGGCGCGCCCGGTCGCGGGACAGCCTCTGGATCACGCCGCCGTCGATCGAACATCGATCGGAAAACTGGTCCGCGAATTCTACGCAAAAGTCAGGAACGATGAGCGTCTGGGGCCGATCTTCGCGCGCGAAATCATCGGTGATTGGGAGCCGCATCTCGAGAAAATGACGGACTTCTGGTGTTCCGTCATCCTGAAGAGCGGCGACTACCACGGACGCCCGGTGCCGGCGCATCTCAGGCTTAAGGATGTCACCGAGGCCGATTTCGATGTCTGGCTGGCCCTGTTCTGCCAGACGACCGCCGAACTCTTCGCCCCGGAAACAGCGGCGGTGTTTATCGACAGAGCCGAGCGCATCGCGACAAGCCTGAAATTGGCGATGTTCTTTCGCCTCGCTCCCGCCGCGACGGTCGGTGGTCAATAGGGACATCGGCGAAAACTCGCGGATCGCGTCGAGCTCGACAGGCCCGCGAAGTTTGATTCTGCGCAAGGAAAACTTCCTTGGAGATTCTAGTTTCCTTCCATGGTTCTCAACCTCTTCCTTGGCACGATCGTCATAAGCTTGACGGTCCTAATTCACACCTTTGGCCTCATCGCGGTCACCCAGGCGATGGGGCATCTGGTGGCGCGATTCCGCATGCATGGTCGGCGAAGCCGGGTTGTCGCAATGATCAGCGTGGTGATGGGTCTTTTTGCCGTCATGACGGCGGAAGTCTGGCTATGGGCCGGGGTGTATCGCCTGCTTGGAGTCCTGCCCGACTTCGAGACCGCGCTCTACTTCTCCACCATCACCTTCTCGACCGTTGGCTATGGCGACGTCGTGCCAGCCCATGACTGGCGCGTTCTTGCGGCCCTGGAGGGCGTCAACGGGTTTCTGCTCATTGGCTGGTCGACCGCGTACCTGATCGCGGCTGGCACCCGAATCGGCCCATTCAAGACCGGCGAGCATTTCTGACCGGCCGGCGCTCAGACCGCCACCGAATGCCGGGCTTTGCCGGTCTCGAAATATTTGTCGAACCTGGCCGCTATACTGCGGACAAAGGGACGATTTTCCACTGGCACCTTGAAACTGTCGCCATCGAGTTCCAGCAACCGAGCCGGATCCCGAAGCGCAATGGAACTCGCCTGGAGCAGAAGCTTCTGGCCGATTTCGCCGAAGCGTTCGATCAGATCGATCGCCGAGAAGGCGAAATCGCACATCAGCCGCTCGATGATCCAGCCGCGAACACGGTCGTCATCGGACAACTCGATGCCGCGCACGACAGCCAGGCCTCCCTGCTCCACCATGCGTCCGTATTCGGCGGTCGCCGGCATGTTCTGTGCATAGCCCTGGCGAAATTGGCTGATCGATGACGGGCCGAGGCCGATCAATGTCTCACAGCGATCCTCGGTGTAGCCCTGGAAGTTCCGGTGCAAGGTTCCGGTGCGTGCAGCAATGGCCAGCGCATCATCGGATCTGGCGAAATGATCGAAGCCCACGGCTTGATATCCGGCCTTCAGCATAAGGCTGGCGGCAATTTGCGCCTGAGCGAAGCGTTCCATCGAGTCCGGCAGCCACGCCTCATCGATCATCGTCTGATGCTTCTTGAACCAGGGGACATGGGCGTAGCCGAACAGCGCCATCCTGTCCGGCTCCAAGGTCAAGGCTTGCGAGACGGTGGAGGAAATGCCCTCCCTGGTCTGGTGCGGCAAGCCATAGAGCAGGTCCAGGTTGACGGACGCAACGCCGCGCGAACGAACCCCGTCGACGACAGCCTTTGTCTGCAGGAAGCTTTGCTCGCGGTTGATCGCCTTCTGCACCTTCGGATCGAAGTCCTGCACGCCGAGGCTCGCCCGCGTCATGCCGATCTCGGCGAGTGCGTCGAGGCGTGCCTCGTCCATGTCGTTCGGATCGATCTCGACGCTGACGCCGGCGTTCGGAAGAAAATCGAAGCTACCGCGCAAGACGGCTCCGAGTGTTACCATGTCCTCGGGCTTCAGCATGGTGGGCGAACCGCCGCCGAAATGGACGGCGCGGACATGGCCTCTGCCGCCGACGAGGGCGCCGACGGTTGCGATCTCCGCATGCAGCGAGCGGAGATAGGCAGCCACCGGCTCGTAGTGTCGGGTCTGCTTGGTATGACACGCACAAAACCAGCAGAGCCGATCGCAGTAGGGGATGTGCAGGTAAAGCGAAATCTCCTCACCGCCTTCAATCGCTTCCAACCAGCCTCGCTGGACGGCAGCGTCGACGCCCGCGTGGAAATGCGGCGCTGTCGGGTAACTGGTATAGCGCGGCACATTCTCGCTCAGCCTGGCAGCCAATTCCTGTTGCATGTCGCCCTTCCATCTCCTTTTTGCGGGGTAAATCTGGCCGCAGCGGCGTGCCGATGCCTTGATTTCGGTCAAAGCCCCCAAGGACAAACTGCCGCAAGGCTTTTCCTGAGGCCGATGCTATCTTCCCCGCACGTGGAATCCTTCGGACAATCATGATGACAGTGCGCCAGGACGTTCACAGTGCCGGCATTCCCGTGCTTTGCCAATCTTGCGAAGCGCGGCACCGCGGCGTCTGCGGCGCGCTCGATTCCGACCAGCTTGTCGGGCTCGCCAAGACCTCGTCGAGGCACAAGATCGAGCCGGGGGTCGAACTGATTGGCGACGCCGAGACCGTCGACAGCTATTCGAACGTGCTCTCAGGCGTGGTGAAGCTGACAAAAAGCCTTTCGGACGGCCGCCAGCAGATTGTCGGTCTTCAGTTTGCACCAGACTTCCTGGGAAGGCCGTTCAAGGCGGAAAGTGCGATCAACGCGGAGGCGGCGACGAACGTCTCCCTGTGCTCATTCCCGAAGACAGCCATCGAACGAATGATGAAGGAATCGCCGGAGCTCGAGCACCGCCTGCTCAGGCAGACACTGAACGAACTCGACGAGGCGCGCGAATGGATGGTGACGCTGGGGCGCAAGACCGCGTCGGAGAAGGTGGCGAGCTTCCTCCTGATGATCGCCAGGAACATCGATCCCACGGCCGACCCGGCCGCCAGGTCGGCGACCTTCGACCTGCCGCTGACACGCGCCGATATCGCGGATTTCCTCGGCCTGACAATCGAGACGGTGAGCCGCCAGCTGACCAGGCTGCGAACCGAGGGTGTGATTCGTATCGACAACAACCGCCATGTGACAGTGGACAGCCTTGCACGGTTGGAGCAACGCTCCGGGGCCTAGGGCCGGATGATTTCAGGTCAAGTCGACCTGAAATCTGAATCCGGCTCTAAATCAAAGAGATAGAGCATGATGTCATCCGAAAACCGCTTCACACTTTTCGGCATCATGCTCTAAAAGCGCGTCGCGTTCGACCGGCCTCATGCGACGCGCTTTGGATTCTTGTCTTATGCATGTCGTTATCGCAAAACCGCTGCACACTTTTGCGCGACATGCATTAGGCTGCGTCAACGATCCCGATCATCGGCAAGACATGCTCGCGCTCAAATGCTATATGCCGGCGCAGGTTCTCGAACAGGCCGCGCAGCATGAAACCGATGGCTTCGGGGTTCTCGACAGTCTTGCCGTGACCGATGGCCAATAGAATTTCAGTCACCTCGCCGGCAAAGCATTCGTCTTCTACATGCTCGGCCCGCAATCGCCGGGTTGAGGCAAGGTTCGCATTACTGCCAACCACGGCCTCCTCGTAGGCAGGGAAGATGATCGTCTCTTCGTACTGATGAATGCCGCGCAAAAGCGGCACGATCGCGTTGGCGGTGCGGAGGCACGTCAGGCGGTCGACGCCTGGCAACGCGTCGGCGATTCTCTCCAGAGCGTCACAGAGCCTCAGTTTCTCGTCATGCGCGCGCTTCATCACGGCCGCCGGAACTGCCTCCATGGCAGATCGGTCAGTTGGTATCGAATTCTCTCGGCGTGTCTCGAATAGCGACGATCCCCGCTCTTTCTCTCCGTTCAACTGATCCCTCCGTTCAACCAACAGGCAACCTCCTGACTGTTTGCGAGCCCAACGCTGCCCAATCTGAAAGTAGCGGGCTTTGACTTGGATCAAGGCGGCAACGAAGCAACTGCGGAATTGGTGTCGCTGCGGATTGGTGTTCGCAGATTGGAATTCAACGTCGGGGACATGTCATGAGATTTGGCACGGAAATCGCCGTTTTAGGCTTGTTCACATTCGCGGCGCTGGCGGCAGCCGGTTTCGGTGTGGACGAACCTTTCCGGCAACATATGTGGGTGCTGTTCTTTGTGTTGCTCGGCTTTGTTGCCATCCTTATTCGCAACACGAACTTCAAACCGGCCATCCCGGTCGACCCTGCCGCCTATATGGATGGGCCAATCCGCTACGGCGCCATCGCCACCATGTTCTGGGGTGTCGTCGGCATGCTTGTCGGCGTGGTCATCGCGCTGCAGCTTGCCTACCCGGACCTCAACATCGAGCCCTGGTTCAACCTCGGCCGGCTGCGGCCATTGCATACGTCCGGCGTCGTTTTCGCCTTCGGCGGCAACGCGCTCATCTGCACGTCTATGTATGTCGTGCAGCGCACCAGCCGCGCCCGGCTGTTCGGCGGCAATCTCGCCTGGTTCGTGTTCTGGGGCTATCAGCTTTTCATCGTCATGGCCGCGACCGGCTATCTGCTCGGCATCACCGAGAGCCGCGAATACGCCGAGCCCGAATGGTATGTGGACTTGTGGCTGACCGTCGTATGGGTGGCCTATCTCATCCTTTTCCTCGGCACCATTCTGAAGCGCAAGGAACCGCATATCTACGTCGCCAACTGGTTCTACCTGTCCTTCATCGTGACCATCGCGATGCTGCATGTCGTCAATAACCTGTCGATGCCCGTTTCTCTCCTGGGCTCGAAGAGCTACTCAGCGTTCTCCGGCGTACAGGACGCCTTGACGCAATGGTGGTACGGCCACAATGCCGTCGGATTCTTCCTCACAGCCGGCTTCCTCGGCATGATGTATTACTTCGTGCCCAAGCAGGTGAACCGGCCGGTCTATTCCTACCGCCTCTCGATCATCCATTTCTGGGCGCTGATCTTCCTCTACATCTGGGCAGGTCCGCACCACCTCCATTACACCGCCCTGCCCGACTGGGCGCAGACGCTCGGCATGGTGTTTTCGATCATGCTTTGGATGCCTTCGTGGGGAGGCATGATCAACGGCCTGATGACGCTGTCCGGCGCCTGGGACAAACTGCGCACCGATCCGATCGTTCGCATGATGGTGATGGCAATCGCCTTCTACGGCATGTCGACCTTCGAAGGCCCGATGATGTCGATCAAGGCGGTCAATTCGCTGTCGCACTACACGGACTGGACCATCGGGCATGTCCATTCCGGCGCGCTCGGCTGGGTAGGCATGATCTCGTTCGGAGCGATCTATTACATGGTGCCGAAGCTGTGGAACCGTGACCGCCTCTATTCGCTGCGGCTCGTCACCTGGCACTTCTGGCTGGCGACCCTCGGGATCGTCGTCTACGCGGCGGTGATGTGGGTTTCCGGCATCATGCAGGGCCTGATGTGGCGCGAGTACGACGAGCAGGGCTTCCTGGTCTACTCGTTCGCCGAGACCGTGGCCGCCATGCATCCCTACTACGTTATGCGCGCAGCGGGTGGCGCGATGTATCTTGCCGGCGCCCTGATCATGGCCTGGAACATCACCATGACCATCCTCGGCTACCAGCGCGAGGAAGAGCCGATGCCGGGCTCCATCCCCGCCCTTCAGCCTGCACAATAAGGAGCCAGACAATGGGCTTGATGGACAAACACGCGATCATCGAGAAGAACGCCACGCTTCTTCTCGTTGGTTCTCTCCTGGTGGTGACAGTCGGCGGTATCGTCGAAATCGCACCGCTCTTCTATCTCGACAACACGATCGAGAAGGTCGAAGGCATGCGGCCCTATTCGCCGCTCGAACTCGCCGGACGCAACATCTATGTGCGTGAGGGCTGCTATCTCTGCCACAGCCAGATGATCAGGCCGTTCCGCGACGAAGTCGAGCGCTACGGTCACTACAGCCTGGCGGCCGAGTCGATGTACGATCACCCGTTCCAGTGGGGATCGAAGCGCACGGGGCCGGACCTCGCCAGGGTCGGTGATCGCTACTCGAATGAGTGGCACGTCCAGCATCTGGCTGACCCGCGCTCGGTGGTGCCGGAATCGATCATGCCTAGCTATGCCTTCCTCAAGGACGCGCCGATCGAGGTGAAGGACTTCTCGACGCACCTTATCGCAAACAGGCGCGTCGGCGTCCCCTACTCCGACGACATGATCGCTGACGCCGGAGCTGATCTGATGGCGCAGGCCGATCCCGCCTCCGACACATCGGGGCTGGAGGCCCGCTATCCGAAAGCCAAGGTCGGCGACTTCGACGGCAACCCGCAACAGGTCACCGAGATGGACGCCCTGGTCGCCTACCTGCAGATGCTCGGCACGCTGGTCGATTTCAAGACCTACGACGAAGCCGCGGGCTACCGCTGAGGAGAATGACGATGGACTACAATCTGATGAGGGAGTTTGCCGACAGTTGGGCGTTGCTCGCTATGGCGCTTTTCTTCGTCGGCGTAATCGCCTTCGCATTCCGCCCTGGCAGCCGCAAGCAGGCCGACGAGGCCGCCCGGATCCCTCTCAAGGACGACTGATCATGAGCAACGAGCATATAGACGAAGTGTCGGGCGTCCCCACCACCGGCCACGAGTGGGACGGTATCAAGGAACTCAACAACCCACTTCCGCGCTGGTGGGTCTGGACGTTCTACATCACCATTGTCTGGGCGATCGGCTACACCATCGCCTATCCGGCATGGCCGATGCTGACTTCGACGACCAAGGGCGTGCTCGGCTATTCGAGCCGCAACGATGTCAAGAACGAGCTTGCGGCCGCCGAGACCGCCAAGGGCAAGTATGTCGCGGCGGTGCAATCGAAGACCGTCTCCGAGATTGCCAGCGACGATGCGCTGCGCGAATTCGCGGTTGCTGCGGGCGGCGCGGCGTTCAAGGTCAATTGTGTGCAGTGCCACGCCTCCGGAGCCCAGGGATCCAAGGGCTTTCCCAACCTCAATGACGACGACTGGTTGTGGGGCGGCAGCGCCGAGCAGATCCAGCAAACGATCACTCACGGCATCCGCTTCGCATCCGACCCGGATACGCGCCTGTCAGAAATGCCGGCTTTTGGCGAGATCATCACGCCCGAGCAGATCGCGCAGGTCAGCACCTATGTCGTCAGCCTGTCAGGCCCGGTTCAAGATGCAAAACTGGTCGAGCCCGGCGCCCAGGTCTTCGCCGAAAATTGCGTGGCCTGCCATGGCGACAACGCAAAAGGCAACAAAGAGTTCGGCGCGCCCGATCTGACCGATGCGATCTGGCTCTACGGATCCGGCGAAACAGCCATCGCCGCGCAGATCCGCGCACCCAAACACGGCGTGATGCCGGCCTGGGTTGAGCGTCTCGGCGAAACCAGGGTCAAGGAACTCGCAGTCTACATTCATTCGCTTGGTGGTGGAGAATAGAAGCGGGGGCCTATTCTCGGCCCTCCGCCGTCCAAGCGACGAGGCCCGGCCTGTCCGGGCCTCGACTGCATTCCGGCGTCCGGCGATTGACTTGCATCAACGCGGCGCGGTCCGCCCTGTAGCAAGTCTTGTTCAACGCGGCATTTCGCGCACCGGCCGAAGAACGAAGTCCGACCGCGCGCCCCAAAACCCATAAGCCGCGCGACTGGAGATGCTCGTGCTGGATAATATGCAGGTAGAACGGCTTGAAGCCGAGGCGGTCAACTCCGCCAGGGTCCGCCAGCCGCTGTATGCCCCGCGCAAGAAGGTCTTCCCCAAGCGTGCCTCGGGCAGTTTTCGCCGCTTCAAATGGCTGGTGATGGCGATCACGCTGGGCATCTATTATCTGACGCCGTGGCTGCGCTGGGATCGAGGTCCGTTTGCTCCCGATCAGGCCGTGCTGATCGATCTTGCCAACCGCCGCTTCTATTTCTTCTTCATAGAGATCTGGCCGCAGGAATTCTACTATGTGGCCGGCCTTCTCGTCATGGCCGGCGTCGGCCTTTTCCTGGTCACATCCACGGTTGGCAGAGCGTGGTGCGGCTATACCTGTCCGCAGACCGTATGGGTCGATCTGTTTCTGGTGGTGGAGCGCGCGATCGAGGGAGATCGCAACGCCCGCATGAAGCTCGACGCCGGCCCCTGGACCGCGCGCAAGCTCGTGCTGCGCATATCGAAACACGCCATCTGGCTGGTCATAGCGGCTGCCACCGGCGGCGCCTGGATCTTCTATTTCGCCGATGCCCCGACGCTGATTGGCGAGGTCTTCACCGGCGCTGCGGCGCCCGTCGCCTACATCACCATCGCGGTGCTGACAGCAACCACCTACACATTCGGCGGGCTGATGCGCGAGCAGGTCTGCACCTATATGTGCCCGTGGCCGCGTATCCAGGCGGCCATGCTCGACGAGAATTCGCTCACCGTGACCTACAATGACTGGCGCGGCGAACCTCGGTCGCGTCACGCCAAGAAGGTCCAGGCCGCGGGGCAGCCGGTCGGAGACTGCGTCGATTGCAATGCCTGTGTCGCGGTCTGCCCGATGGGGATCGACATTCGCGATGGCCAGCAGCTCGAATGTATCACTTGCGCGCTGTGCATCGATGCCTGCGACGGCGTCATGGACAAGCTCGGCAAGGAGCGCGGGCTGATCTCCTACGCGACGCTGTCCGATTACAACGTCAACATGGCGGTGGCGACCGCAGGAGGCACTTGCTCGGTGAACCCGTCGCTCGTCCGGACCGACGGCGGTGCTTTCTCCGACAAACTGGCCCATTTCCACATCCGCAAGATATTTCGGCCGCGCACCTTCATCTATATGGGCGCATGGTCGGCGATCGGACTCGCGCTGGTCTATTCGCTGCTGACCCGCGACCGGCTCGAGGTCAACGTCCTGCACGATCGCAACCCGCAATTCGTCACGTTGTCGGACGGTTCGATCCGCAACGGCTACACCGTCAAGCTGCTCAACATGATCCCCGAGCCTAGGACGATCATCGTCACGATGCAGGGATTGCAGGGAGCTGAAATGAACGTCGTTGGTGTCGACCTTCCGGCTGATCGGTCCATCGCCATCGCGGTCGAACCCGACCGGCTGAAGACGCTGAAAGTTTTCGTGCGCCAGCCGGCGAACCAGGTCGGAAGCGCAACGCAAACGTTCAAATTCCGCGTCGAGGACAAGGCGAGTTTCGAAACGGACGAATACACGGCCACCTTCAACGCACCGGAGATCGCCAGATGAGCGCCAGTACGCAAAAACCCCGCGAATTCACCGGCAGGCACATGTTGATCATCATTCTCGCTTTTTTCGGCGTGATCATCGCGGTCAATCTGACGATGGCGACACTCGCCAGCACGAGCTGGACCGGCCTTGTCGTCGAGAACACCTATGTGGCCAGCCAGCAATTCAACCGAAAGGCCGAGGAAGGTCGCGCGCAGGCTGCACTCGGCTGGACCGGCAAACTGACGATCGCCTGGGGCGATGTCCGCTATAGTCTCAGCGATGCAGCCGGCAAACCGGTTCCCTTGCACGGCGTCAAGGTGCTGTTTCGTCATCCCGCCTACGAGGCCGCGGACAAGTCCGTCACTCTTGCCCTTGCGTCGGGCCAGGAATTTGCAGCGAAGCACACGCCAAGGGATGGCGTCTGGATCGTCGAAGTCGACGCCGATGCCGGTCTGACGGAGCCCTATCGCGATGTCCGTAGAATCATGATTTCACATGGAGCGCTGCAATGAGCTGTTGTGCACCGGACGCTGAAATGGCGTTGGCTTTGAACAGGAGCGAAGCTGCCCTGCCCTCAAGCCAGGAAATAAGGTTGGCGAGCCGCACGCTTGGCGGCGACCTGCGCCAGACCGAACTCTCGGTTCCGGCTGTGCATTGCGCTGCCTGCATCAAGACAATCGAGACGGCGCTCGGAAAGCTCGGCCGTGTCGAAGGCGCCCGCGTCAACCTGTCGACGAAACGGGTCTCGATCCGGTGGCGCGGTGACGAGGTTCCGCCATTCGTTGCCACGTTAGGGCGGTTGGGCTACGACGCGCACCTCTTCGATCCCGAGGCTGACGGCAAGGACAAGACGCTCTCCGAACTGATCCGCGCCGTCGCCGTCGCCGGCTTTGCCGCGGGCAACATCATGCTGCTTTCCGTCTCGGTCTGGTCCGGCGCCGAAGGCGCGACCCGCGACCTGTTCCATTGGGTCTCGGCACTGATCGCCATCCCCGCGCTCGCCTTCGCCGGCGGCATCTATTTCCGCTCGGCCTGGAATGCGCTGCGCCACGGCCGCATGAACATGGATGTGCCCATCGCGGTCGGCGTCTCGCTCGCCTATGCCATGAGCCTTTATGAGACGATCAACCACGGCGAGCACGCCTATTTCGACGCGTCGGTGTCGCTGCTGTTCTTTCTGTTGATCGGCCGCACGCTGGATCACGTGATGCGGGAGCGCGCACGGACTGCGGTGAACGGCCTGGCGCGGCTGGCGGCGCGCGGCGCCATGGTGCTGCGCGATGGCGGCACACGCGACTACCTGCCGGTCGGCGAAATCGAACCAGGCATGCAACTGCTGATCGCGGCCGGCGACAGGATCCCGGTCGACGGCAGGATCGTGCGGGGGGCGTCGGATCTCGACTGTTCGCTCGTCTCCGGCGAGAGCACGCCCAGAAGCGTAGCGCCGGGCGATATGGTGCAGGCTGGCGTGCTCAACCTTACCGGCCCTCTTTCGCTGGAAGTGACGGCGGCCGCAAAAGATTCGTTCCTGGCAGAGATGGTTCGGCTGATGGAAGCCGCCGAAGGCGGTCGCGCGCGCTACCGTCGGATCGCCGATCGCGTTTCGGCGCTTTATGCCCCGGTGGTTCATCTCACCGCCTTCGTGACGTTCCTTGGCTGGATGGCGGCAACCGGCGACTGGCATCGTGCCGTGACGATTGCCATCGCCGTGCTCATCATCACGTGCCCCTGCGCGCTCGGCCTAGCCGTGCCGATTGTGCAGGTGGTCGCGGCGCGCCGCCTCTTCGAAGCAGGCGTGATGGTCAAGGACGGCTCGGCCCTGGAGCGCCTGGCAGCGATAGACACGGCCGTGTTCGACAAGACCGGCACGCTGACGCTCGGACAGCCCCGGCTGATCAACGCCTCCTCCGTCGATCCGGCGATGCTGGCGATCGCCGCCGACATGGCCGCGCACTCCCGTCACCCGTTCTCGAAGGCCATAGCCGCCTTCGCGGGACTTGCCGGACAACCGAAGCTGGAGGCCGTGAGCGAGCACCCGGGTCTGGGCATCGAAGCCACGACCGCCGGCAGCACCTGGCGTCTTGGCCGGCGCGGTTGGGCCGGGTGGAAAGCCCGGACCGGTGACGAAGGCAAGTTTGGCGGCCATGGCGCGACGGTGCTCTCGAGGAATGGAATGATCGTCGCATCCTTCACCTTCGAGGACGCGACGCGCTCCGATGCCAAGGCGGCGGTTCGTCAACTGAAGGACGCCGGCGTGTCTGTCGAGATGCTGTCCGGTGATATCGCCAATGCCTGCGGCGAAGTTGCCGGGATTCTGGGTATCGAAAGCTTCGTTCCGGGGCTGCTTCCCTCCGGCAAGGTCGAGCACATCGAAGCGCTGACAAAGGTGGGGCACAGGGTTCTGATGGTTGGCGACGGGCTCAACGACACGCCCGCGCTGGGCGCGGCGCACGTGTCGTTCGCCCCGGCCACCGCAGCCGATATCGGGCGCAACGCCGCCGATTTCGTCTTCCTGCGTGAAAGCCTCCTGGCGGTGCCCCTCGCCCTCGACATCTCGCGAAAGGCCGGACAGCTGATCCGCCAGAACCTTGCAATCGCGGTCATCTACAATGCCGTTGCCGTGCCGATCGCCATTCTCGGCTATGTCACGCCGCTGATCGCGGCGATCGCGATGTCCGCCTCCTCGCTGCTGGTCATTGGAAACGCGCTGCGGCTGCAAGCACTTGGGCCGCACACTCAGGCAAGAAGCACTGCGCCCGACAGGCGCTCCGGTATCGACGCACTGGCACAATCCTCATGACGACGCTCGTTTACCTCATACCTGTGGCTCTGTTCCTCGGAGCGCTTGGGTTGGTTGGGTTCCTGTGGGCCCTGAGGAGCGGTCAATATGAGGATCTCGACGGAGCGGCGGAGCGGATTCTGATCGATCGGGACGACAAGGCGGACCAGCTTTGACCCCATTCGCAGGTTGACGCCGCCTGTCGACACGCCATTGGCGGGTTTGTCGTATTTGGTTGATCCAGATCAAGGTTGTCTCCTCGTCGGCGCGGTTTCTTTGACCCGTCTTTCAAGGAGAACGAACGTGCCCATGGACAGCCTGATCGTCACTATCGCAGTCTTGATGGGTTTTGGGTTTTTCATGGTTGTGCTCGGCTACGCCGCCTTCGATGAATCGCGACGTCACCGAACGCCTCGGCGATCGGCCTGGATCGAGACCGACACAAAGAATGACCATGACTGAAAGTTAGCCGAGTCGAAAACCTGACGGATCGCATACCAGGTGACGGCCGGTGATCAGCGGAACTTCGAGGAAGGGTCCGCTATCGTTGAGCCCCTGCTTGTGAAACTCTACACGGACGAGCACCCGGTGGCACGGCTGGCCAGACATATGGGGCTTCGCCTTGGCCAGAGTCTTCCCTTTGTCCGCCAAGGCATTTCAGCTGTCCTGAGGCGATGAAACCCGCAGTCACGATGGCGCGGACGGCCTGGAGCAGCTACTTCGGCATGCTGCGGGATCCGGAGATGATTCAGATCAAGGCACGTCGCGCGCAAGACCTCCATAAACGACCCGAAGATGTCCAAGGAGGCAGTCATGCAAGCCGAAGCCATAATGACCGCACCGGTCATTGGAATAGAGCCGTCTGCGTCGATCACCGACGCGGCGGGATTGATGCTGTCGAGAAGAATCAGCGGTCTGCCCGTCATTCGCAGTGACGGCACGTTGGTGGGCATTGTCAGCGAGGGCGACTTCCTGCGCCGGGGAGAACTGGGCACTGAGCGCAAGCGGTCTCGCTGGCTGGAGTTTCTTGTCAGCCCCGGAAGAGCCGCTGATGAATATGTTCGGGCCAACGGACGCCGTGTCGAGGAGGTGATGACGGCGGATGTCGTCACGGTGCCGCCTGGGGCACCGCTGACCGAGATCGTAGAACTCATGATGCGCCATCATGTCAAACGCATTCCGGTCGTCGACGGTGGCAAAGTTGTCGGCATCGTCACCCGCTCCGACCTTCTGCGCGGATTGCTGAGCGTGTTGCCCGGACCGGCCCCCGCAACCGCTGACGACGAGCAGATCCGGCAGAACATCCTTGCCGAACTCGCGATGCGGAAATGGGCCGGCAAAGACATGATCAACGTCGCCGTCGACAAAGGGGTGGTGGAACTGAACGGTGCCGTCTTCGACGAACGCGAGCGCCAGGCGGCAATCGTCGCCGCCGAAAACGTTTCCGGCGTAAGGGCCGTGAAAGACAGTCTCTTCTGCGCCGCGCCGCTGTCGGTCATCCTGGTCTCCTAGCAACCAAACGACCAGCTCGACCTTGTCGATGCGAACTCTTGAGCCGGATGATTTCAGGTCAAGTCGAACTGAAATCTGAATCCGGCTCTAGATCGAAGAGATAGAGCATGATGTCGTCCGAAACCGCTTCACACTTTTCGGCGTCATGCTTTAGCGTTACTCGCTCCACGCCTATCGTTGACGAGCGGCGTGCTGCAGCCGTGCGATGAGGTCGCGATTGCGGCAATAGTCCGGTGGGTTGTCGGCTTGCTGGTGTTCGTCGAGCCAGGTCGTGCAATCGTCCTGATGACCGCATGAGCGGCAGCGGTCTACCGCACGATTGGTGACGGCGACATGGTCCGCCACGACCTTCAATTGTCTGTCGACGCCGAGTTTCTGCATCATGCGACCCATCAAAACGGTCCTGGCGTCAACTGAAATCAGGTAGTCGAGAAAGGTCATGTCGGTCACTCCCGTTTGCCAACCATCATTGCCGTGTTGGCGACCGCCGCATTGATCTCGGTCAACATGCGCCTCGCCCGGGAGCATCAATCTGGCGAGCGACCGCACGTGTCGGACTTGAAATTCCCGATTTGATTCACGGTCAATATGAGCAGCCTGTCGCATCTCGTGCGCATGGCGCTGATCGTGGAAGCCAAGGCCTAGAGACTTTCCGTCTTGGATTGATTCGTTTTGCGCTCGTTTGCCTGGATGTTCGCCTGCGACCAGTCGCGCCAGTGCGTCGGGCGGATGTCGACTCGGGCGCCGGTTACGGCATTCCTCCAGCCTTTCAGGTCCCTTACACAAGCAAACACGAGCGCATGCTCACCGTCTTCGTCGAAGACGGCCAGTTCGAGATCGCGACCAAACGGAGCGCTTTGGATTGGCTTCCACATTGGTTCATGATCTTCGCAAGCGGCAAGCCGCGCCTTGATTTGCATCATTTTCGAAACTTGTCGGTGCGAGCACCCGGTCGGATGCCTGTCAATCGTTTCGAGCGGGCAAGGGTCCAAGTCATTTGGCTGTGTAGCCACCGTCCACGAGATGGCAGCTGCCGTTGATGAAACTGGCCTCGGCGGAGAGCAGGAAGCAAGTCGTGACCTCAACCCGGAAATGCTCTAGTGGCGCTGAACCCATTCACATGAGGAGGACCAGCCCGGTCACCGCGCGTCCGGTGTCCTGGCATTTCCGCTCCCGCGGGGGGACGGCGCTCGTTCCGGCTCGGATTCGGCGGAAAGTTGCTCACGATCGGCACAGGGTGCCTGCTGCCAGGGGAGATCGAGTTCGCCAGGCGCCATCGCGGCTGAGGGTCATTGAGGTCAGCAAGGAGAAGCTCGGCTTGGACCCGGGCAGCGTGTCCGCTTACTTTGCTCGTAGCAGTCATGGTTGCTGCAGGCTGCCGATATACGTGATGATTGCCTCGATCTGATCGGGGCTGGCAATCCACTCGGGCATGTCAGGATGCCCGGTCGAAATGCCCTCGGCGAAAGCCTCCTCGAGATCAGCAATCGGATAGCGCTTTGACAAGGTGCGAAAGGCAGGGGCGTCAGGATGGCTGCTCTTGTCGGTTTTTCCGATGGCGTGGCAGCGGGCGCAATTGACTTCCACCAACGCCCTTCCGTGTTCCGTCAGGCTATCGGCCAGGGCTGACGGCACAAAACCAAGCAACATCGCTGCAAGCACGGAAACCCGCAGACGACGACACCTGTGACTACCATTGTCCATACAGGTGTTCATGGTAGCAGGCCTCCGCATTTCCGATCTGATCTATGTGACTGTCTTGGCCGCTACGTCCTCGATCGCGGTTCTGGCATCCTTGCGCACGCGCCTTGCCGTTTCCGAAGCGAGCTTGGAGGTCAGTGTCGCCACCTTGCCGGCTTCGGTGGCATATTCCGATGCCGCATTCTGCAGGAAGGTGGAGAAAACGTCGAACGCGTCATTGAACTCGGAGCCGGCGATGAGATCCTCGGCCAGCTTTACATCCTGCTCACAACGATGTTTCAGAAACGCCAGCGTTTCGATGTGATAGCGCATCATCGCCTTGAACGCGTGCGCCTGAATGAATGCCCCAGCGAAGACAAGCTTCTGTACATTCTGCGGCGTCGGCGGGGATACCAGGCCGAATTGGAACGGCTCGAGATTGATTTGCATGTAAATCTCCTTGTGAGCGGCGCGAACTGCAGGCTAATGCTACCGCCAATAGCCGTCGCGTTGTTGATCAAGATCAACGGACTCACAATCCTTGCTAGGGATAGGTATCATCCCGACTTGGATGCAGCGTTTGACACGCATCAAGGCCCTTACCCCCTTTTCGTGGCCGGCTCGTCTCGACCCTAAGCAACGATGGCTTTCAAGACGATCATGGCAATTCGAAACGCCCCGCCATGAACGTGACAAAGAGACAACGACACAAAACAGCTACAAAGAGTTAGGAGAACGCACCGATGCTGATCCGCACGCTTTCTGCCCTGGAATGCACCAAATTGCTGACGGCCAACCGGGTGGGCCGCCTGGCATGCGCGAAGGACGGGCAGCCCTACGTCGTGCCCCTGTATTACACCCATTCCGATGCTCATCTTTACGCGTTCTCCATGCCGGGCAAGAAGATTGAATGGATGCGAGCCAATCCGCTGGTATCCATCCAGGTCGACGAACACGGCCAAGGGCGAGGATGGAGAAGCGTTGTTGTCGACGGCCGATACGAGGAGCTGCCTGACCGGATCGGCCACAAGCTTCAGCGGGATCATGCGTGGTCGGTATTGAGCAAGCACACCGACTGGTGGGAGCCAGGTGCCCTCAAGCCGGTCATTCCTCCTGCTTCCGACACCGCGCCGCACGTTTTTTTCCGGATTCTCATCGAACAGGTGTCGGGCCGGGAAGCGAGTGAGTAAGTCTTCCCACCAATTCCTTGCCAGAAAATAGAACGGGCCGGTGCAGACTGAGCCCGGCCCGGCTTTTCTTTAGCTTGAAATGCTATCGCGCCATCAGAACCGGCAGCGATGAATTCTCGAGCATTGACTTGGTGACGCCACCGAAAATGCGCTCGCGCAACCGCGAATGACCGTAGGCGCCCATCACCAGCAGGTCGGCTGCAACATCAATAGCGTGTTGGCGAAGCACATCGGCGACCGAGTGGTTTGAGCTCGGCAGCCGCTCGACCGTAATCTTCACGCCATGACGGGCGAGATAGGTCGCGGCGTCCGCTCCGGGTTCCGCACCATGGTGGAATTCGTCCTCGATCGGATCGACCATGATGAGGCGCACCTCTTCGGCGCCTTTCAGCATGTCGAGCGATTCGCGAACGGCGCGCGACGACTCGATGCGGGCGTCCCATGCAACGAGGATGCGCTTCGGCTTCAGCGTCGGCTGTGCGCCGTCGGGAACCAGCAGCAACGGCTTTCCGGATGAAAACAGCGCTCCTTGGATGACCTTGCCCTTCAGCGTATCGCTCGCAAGCAGATCTGGCCCGAGAATAGTCAGATCGGCGTAGCGGGCGCGTCTTCCGACGACTTCGTCCGCCCATGCCACGTCGGGATAGTCGTCGCTCAGATCAGACGATACGGCGCTCTTGGAAAGAAAGTCGGCGACCTCCGAAATTCGTTTCTTGAGCCTTTTCAGCTCGGCCTGACGTTCCTCCAGCCAGGCTGGTGAGACGATAGCCGCATACTCACCGCCCGAGGGCGGTGAGGCCAGTTCGAGAACCAGCACCGACAGATGGGCGTCGACCTGTTCGCAGAGCGAGGCGGCGAGCTTCAGATCGCTCTCGCCTTGGTTCGGCCCGGTAACTGTAAGCAGTGTCTTGAAAGTCACGGCGGCAACTCCTGATTTCGAGTGAAGGTTCTATCGTGGCTTTAATCATTAGCGAGGGCGGCGCGGGCATTCATTGCGCTGAATCAACCAGCGTTGCTGCGCGGGCACTTGATCCGCATCAAGGCGCTGGCGAAGCGACGGGAATAGGCTTCAGGCAATCAATCGGTGGAGACACAAGTGAGACTTCTGATCGCGGCAGTTCTCGCAACCTCGGCTTTCAATGCGCCAATGGCGCAGGAAATGAGCTATGGCGAAGCGGAATATCTGAATTCTTGCGCAGTCTGCCACGGCCCTGACGGCAAGGGTGACGGCCCCTTGG
The DNA here is from genome assembly GCF_002529485.1 of Mesorhizobium sanjuanii. Lineage (NCBI taxonomy): Bacteria > Pseudomonadati > Pseudomonadota > Alphaproteobacteria > Hyphomicrobiales > Phyllobacteriaceae > Mesorhizobium > Mesorhizobium sanjuanii. The sequence continues at coordinate 6,501 of NZ_NWQG01000002.1, read as the reverse complement.
GCGACGAGCTGGTGAAGCGTCCGGCCGACCTGACGCGCCTCTCCAGAAAGAATGGCGGCGAATTTCCGTATTGGCGCGTCTATGCACTGATCGACGGCCGCATGATGGTGCCGGAGCATGGCGAACGCGATATGCCTGTCTGGGGCCGCCAATTCCTGCCCGATGACGCCAAAAAATACGGCCCAAACGCCGGAGAAATCGTCACCAGGGAACGGATCCACAACCTTGCTGGTTACGTCCAGACACTGCAGCGATAGCAGCGCTGTTCGGGACGCTTCCACACGGCGCAGAGGAGCCATGCGATGATCGTTGAAACCCAGGAAGCCGCGACCGCGCTGCTGCTCGATCCCGCCACATATGGCGAGACCGGATCGGTCGAGGCGATCGAGACCCATATTTCGCGGATCTTCCTGGCCGGCCAACGCGCCTTCAAGATGAAGCGGGCGGTCAAACTGCCTTATGTCGATTTCTCGACGCCGGCATTGAGGCTGGCCGCCTGCGAGAAAGAGGTGGAACTCAACTCCAAGACCGCACCCGGCCTTTATCTGGGTGTGCGGCGCATTACGCGAGAGGCCGCAGGCAAGCTGGCACTCGATGGATCGGGAGACCTGGTCGATGCGGCGATCGAGATGGTCCGCTTCGATCAATCGAAGCTCCTTGATCGGATGGCAATCGCTGGCGAACTGACGCCGGCGCTGATGACAGAGGTCGCGCGCATGATTGTGCGCTATCATCGCGGCGTCCCTGAGATCCACAATGGCAGTGGAGCCTCCAACCTGGCCGGTGTCCTCGACATCAACGAGGCCGGCTTTGCCACCAGCCATGTTTTCGGAAAAGCGGAGATCAAAACCTTCGCCGACGCCTTCCGCACCGCCCTCGCCCGGCATTCCGGACTGCTCGACCGCCGCGAGACCGCCGGCAAGATCCGCCGATGCCACGGTGACTTGCACCTGCGCAACATCTGCCTGTTCGACGGCGAGCCTCGCCTGTTCGATTGCATCGAATTCAATGACCGGATCGCGACTGTCGACGTGCTCTACGATCTTGCCTTCCTGTTGATGGACCTCTGGCATCGCGGTTTCCCGGACCTCGCCAATCTCGTGATGAACCGCTATCTCGACGAGGCCGACGACGAGGACGGCTTTGTCCTGCTGCCGTTCTTCATGGCGGTTCGGGCTGCGGTGCGGGCGCATGTCACCGCGACACAGGTCGAAGAAAGCAGCGCCAATTCCGACAAGTTGATTGCCGAGGCCAGATCCTATTTCGAGCTTGCCCGAACATTTCTCCAGGAGACCTCGCCGCGGCTCATTGCCATCGGGGGCCTGAGTGGTTCCGGCAAGACGACGGTCGCGGAGGCGCTCGCCGCCCATGTCGGCGCGCCGCCTGGTGCGCGCATCGTCGAAAGCGACCGTGTCCGCAAAGCGATGCATGGGGTGCCGGCCGAAACGAGACTGCCGGACAAGGCCTATCGACCGGAAGTGTCGGAACGCGTCTATCGTCAAATGGCGTGGCAGGCCGGTCTGATCCTTTCCGAGGGCGGGTCAGTGATTGCCGATGCCGTGTTCGACAGGCCAGACGATCGAAGCCGGATCGAAAAGGCGGCAAGTGACAGGGGCATCGCATTCCTTGGATTCTGGCTGGAGGCGGATCCGCTTGTTCTTTGGCAACGGGTCAGCGAGCGTAAGAGGGGTCCATCCGACGCCACGATAGATATCCTGTCGCGGCAGTTGCAGCGAAATGCCACCCAGTCTGGCTGGCGCAAGATCAACGCCGGTCGGAAGCCCGCCGAAATCGTTGCAGAGTTGAGAAGCTTTTCCGAAGGCGACACTTCCGAAACCCTGCGCTCAGCCTCCTGACAGGTGCGGCAGAGTGATCGACGTCAACGGAGGTCGAGCCTTGCCTCGACAAGGCCGGGTTCGCTCGGATGATGCGCTAGCGAGAAGCCGAACTCGCGACACATGGTCAGCATTTTCGTGTTCTCGCTGAGCACGATGCCTTCGATCCGACCGATCCCATCGGCCTTTGCATAATCTACGATCTGCCTGAGCAATTCCCAGCCGAGACCCTGGCCCTGCAGATCCGTGCGTACGAGCAACGCGTATTCAGCAATCGCCCGGTCCGGATCGCAGGAAAGCCGGCCGACCCCAGCCAACGCGCCAGTGCTGGTCTCCAGCGCCACGAAAGCCATGTTGCGGTCGTAGTCGAGCTGGGTGAGCCGCTTCAGCATCTGGTCGGAGAAGCTTTTGCGCGGCGACAGAAAACGCAGGCGCAGATCGTCCGGAGAAATCCTGGCGAGGAATTCCGGGTAGAGCGCGATGTCGGCCGGCTTGATCGGCCGTATTTGATAGTGCGCGCCGCCCGCAGCAAAGTTCCTGGTCCAGCCCGAGGGGTAAGGCCTGATGGCAAGCGCCGGGTTCGGCCCCGGCTCTTCCACGCGTTCCGGCTCGATCTCGATGCGGGCATCGAGCGCGATCACGCCGGCGGCGTCGGCAAGCAGCGGGTTGATGTCCATGGAGACGAGGCAGGGAAAGTCGACGACCATCTGCGAAAGCCCTTTGAGCGCAGCAGTGATTGCGCCGCGATCGGCCGGTTTGTGGTCGCGGAACCCGGCAAGCAGGCGGCCAATCCGCGTTTGGTCGATCAAGTCGCCGGCAAGAACGTCGTCGAGCGGCGGCAACGCGATCGCCGTATCGTCCATCACTTCGACCGCCACGCCGCCGGCGCCGAACAGCACCACGGGACCGAAGATCGGATCCCTGCTCATGCCGAGGATGATTTCCTGTGCCTGTTTTCGCGCCACCATCGGCTGAACGGCATAGCCTTCGACGTCGGCTTCCGGTGCATGCTTGCGCACCCGCGCCTCGATCGAGCTTGCAGCCTCCCCAGCGGCCGCGGCGGTGGCAATGTTGAGTACCACCCCGCCAATGTCCGACTTATGCGAGATCGCCTTGGATAGCAGCTTGACGACGACGTGCTCGGACGTCTTGAGGAGTACGCCGGCTGCCTTCGCCGCTTCGGCGGGAGATTTTGCGACGATCGTCTCCGGCACCGGAATGCCATAGGCGGAAATCGCCGCCTTGGCTTCGGGCTCGGTCAGCATTCGCCGGCCTTCCTTCGCAACCTGTTTGAAGATGGCAAGTACGGCTGCGCGGTCGCTGATAGTATCCTCGCTACTGCTCGAGGGCGTGCGCATCAGCGCACGCTGGGCTCGCGACCATTCGCTGAGGTAGGAGACCGCGCTTGCGGCATCGGCGGGCGTCTCGAAACTGGCAATGCCGGCATCCTGGAGGATCAGCCGTCCGGCGCGCGCCGTGTGTTCTCCGAGCCAGCACGTCAGGACCGGTTTCCTGCCTATCTTTCCCTCGCTGGCGAGTTCGACCACCGCGCTTGCCGCGGCAAGCGGCGAGCCAAGTCCAGTCGGGCAATTCATCACCAGCAGGACGTCGGTTCCCGGATCGGCAGCTACGGCTTCAACAGCGGCCCTGTAACGCGCCGGCGGAGCATCGCCGATGATGTCGACCGGATTGGCGTGCGACCATGTGGGCGGCAGCACAGTGTCCAGGCGCGTTATTGTCTCCGGTGAAAACTCGGCCAGTTCACCCCTGCAGTCGACGAGTTGATCGACGGCCAGCACGCCCGCTCCGCCGCCATTGGTGACGATGCCGACGCGGGCTCGTTCGAGTGGAGCGAAGCGAGCGGTCGTTTCAGCGGCATCGAAGAGCGCCCCCAGGTCTTTGACGCGCAGGATGCCGGCACGCAGCAATGCCGCATCGACCACGCGATCGGCGCCTGAGAGCGCGCCGGTGTGGGTCGCGGCGGCCTTCGCTGCTTGTTCATGCCGGCCCGACTTGATCGCGATCACCGGCTTGATGCGCGCTGCGGCACGTGCAGCCGAGATGAACTTACGCGGATTGGGAATGGTTTCGAGATACATCACGATGGCGCTTGTGCGGGCATCTCCCGCCAGCATATCGAGACAGTCTCCGACATCGACGTCGGCCATGTCACCGAGAGAGACGATCTGCGAGAAGCCGATATTGTTCTCCGCCGCCCAGTCGACCAGCGTTGTCGCGATGGCGCCGGATTGCGACAGCAAGGCAATATTGCCTGGCTTGGCTGCCATATGCGCGAACCCGGCATTGAGCTTCACTGGCGGGATCATCAGCCCGAGCGTGTTCGGTCCGATGATGCGGAAAAGGGTGGGCTTGGCGGCATCGAGCATAGCCTGACGCAGGCCGTTTTCGCGCGTCAGGCCAGCGGTGATGACGACCGCCGCCCGCGTGCCCTTTTCAGCAAGGTCGCGCACGATGCCGGGAACCGTCTCTGGTGGCGTTACGATCACACCCAGATCGGGAATACCCGGCAGATCCGCCGCCTTCGCATAGCAGCGCCGACCCGCGACTTCAGGGTATCTCGGATTGACCGGCCAAATCTCGCCCTCGAAGCCGCCATTGACGATGTTGTCGAAGACGATACGGCCGACGGAGCCGTCGCGCACCGATGCCCCGAACACGGCAACCGACTTCGGGGCGAAAGCATGTTCGAGATTCCGGATCGTCACCCTCTGTCTCCGATTCATGGCGATAATCGCCAGTCCATCTTGCCCGTTCGTTGCGTTGGATCAAAGCGTTCTCCGGTTATCGCGATTAGCTGTTGCGCCAGGTCTGAGGCGGCCGCTCGCGAAATGGTGACGAGCTGTTGCGATAAAGGATTGGAGAGTTGGATGAGCTACTATTTCAGCAAGACCGTCACCATGCCGTTTGCGGCGGCAATCAACCACGTGACCAACAAGCTCGCAAGCAAGGGTTTTGGCGTTCTGACCTCGATTGATGTTCAGCAGGTGATGAAGGCCAAGCTTGGCACGGAGTTCAAGCCCTACGTCATCCTGGGTGCCTGCAATCCGCATTTCGCTTGGCGAGCGTTACAGGCAGACGACAAGGTCGGAACCATGCTGCCCTGCAACGTCATCCTCACCGAGGTCGAGCCCGGAAAGGTGGAAGTCGCGGCAGTGGATCCAGTTGCTTCCATGGGCGCCATCGACAATCGCGAGCTTGTGCAGGTCGCGAACGATGTGCGGCGCCTGCTTGATGAGGTGGTCCGCGAACTCTAGAGCATGATGCCGAAAAGTGTGAAGCGGTTTTCGGACGACATCATGCATGCTCTATCTCTTTGATTTAGAGCCGGATTCAGATTTCAGGTCGACTTGACCTGAAATCATCCGGTTCTAGCGCCACACGGATCATCAAGGTTGAGGGACATCGCATGAACGAGTCCACCCTGCGACGCGCATTGCTTGTCATTGCTATCTTGGGCCTCGCCATTGGCGTTGGAGTTTGGCGAACAGGGTTTGGGTCGCTCGAGGCCGGCCCGATCTGGACGGCAGCAACCTTGCCCGTGGTAGTGGCTCTCGCCATTTCGATATTGCGCGATTTCTGGATCGGCCGCTTCGGCGTCGACGCCATCGCACTGGTATCGATGTCTGCGGCACTGCTGCTTGGCCAATCGCTGGCCGCAATAGTGGTCGCGATCATGTATGCCGGCGGCACGGTGCTTGAGGATTTCGCTCGCGGGCGCGCGGAAAGGAGCCTCAAGGCATTGACCGACCGGTCCCCGCGCGTTGCGCACCGGAAGTCGACACAAGGAACAGAAACCATCCCTGTCGAGGACGTCAACGTCGGCGACCACCTGCTCGTGCGCGCTGGTGAGCTGCTGCCTGTCGACGGGATCTTGCTCGACGCTTCGGCCTCGCTCGACGAGTCCGCGGTGACTGGCGAACCTTTGCCGGAACGTCGCAGCGCCGGCGACCTGCTGCGCAGCGGCACCGTCAATGCGGGCGAGGCTTTCAGCATGCGGGCTTCAGCGCTGTCCGAACAAAGCACCTACGCGGCGATCGTTCGCATGGTTGCGGCGGCGCAGACGGCGAAAGCCCCCTTTATCCGGATGGCCGACCGTTTCGCCCTGTTCCTGCTCCCTGTCACTTTGCTGGTTTCCGGCATCGCCTGGTACGTCTCCGGCGATCCGATCAGAGCGCTCGCCGTCCTGGTGGTTGCAACGCCTTGCCCGCTCATCCTCGCCGCCCCCGTTGCTTTCATCGGCGGCGTGTCACGCGCCGCGCATGGCGGCATCCTGATGAAGGGCTCTGCGGCATTGGAGGCCCTTGCGCAGGCTCGGACCGCGATCTTCGACAAGACCGGAACCTTGACCATCGGCGGCGCCGAGCTGATTGAAATCGACGTGGCGCCCGGCCGCGACCCGGACGAGCTTCTGCGGCTGTTGGCATCGTTGGAACAGGCCTCGCACCATGTGCTCGCCGACTCGATCGCCCGAGCGGCGCGCGCCAGGCACCTGCTGCTCTCGCATCCGTGCGACGTTCGCGAGTACCGGGGGGCCGGCCTGAAGGGGCAGGTCGAGAACGAGTCGATCACGGCGGGCTCGCGGCATCTCGTGCTCGCCCACAAACCGCTGCCGACCTGGGCGAGAAGCGGCGAAGACCGCTACCGG
>NZ_NWQG01000001.1:0-51599 GCF_002529485.1 Mesorhizobium sanjuanii | reverse complement strand
ACCTGGGCGAGAAGCGGCGAAGACCGCTACCGGGACGAGCCTGTGCTGAGGGTCTTTGTCGCGCTCGGCAAGCGCCTTGCCGGCGTTTTTACATTCGGGGATGCTTTGCAAGCGGACGCTCGCGATACGTTGGACGAACTTCGGCAGGCAGGCATCAAGCGCGTCGTCATGCTCACAGGCGACGACAGCGTGGCTGCGAACCGCATTTCCCGCTTGCTCGACCTCGATGTGATCGTCGCCAACGCCACCCCCGCCGAAAAGGTCGCTGCGGTCGGGGTCGAGAAAGCGCAGGCCCCCACAATGATGGTCGGCGATGGTATCAACGATGCCCCTGCCCTCGCTGCCGCGACGGTCGGTGTTGCCATGGGTGCACGCGGTGCAACGGCCTCCTCGGAGGCGGCCGACGTCATCATACTGGCCGACAGGTTGCAGCCGGTCGCCAACGCGGTGCGGATTGCCCAACGCACCCGCGCGATTGCCCTGCAGAGCATCATCGCCGGGCTCGCGCTCTCGGCCTTGGCGATGGTTGCCGCAGCCATGGGGCAGATCACGCCGGTGGCGGGCGCGTTGCTGCAGGAGGGGATCGACGTCGCGGTCATCCTGAACGCGCTGCGTGCTCTTGGCAACGGACGTCCCGGGCGCGCATAGTAGACGACAGTAAATCGGTGAATGGCCATGGCACTGCAGGATCTGGTGGTTTGCAGCGAATGTGGCGGCGTCAACCGTCTGCCGCAGGCCCGCAATGCCTTGGAGGCAAAATGCGGGCGATGCGGGATCAAGCTGTTTTCGGGACACCCGCAAGACGTCAACGCTGAGATTTTCGATCGTCAGATCACGCGCAGCAGCCTTCCTGTTGTAGTCGACATCTGGGCGCCCTGGTGCGGCCCCTGCAAGATGATGGCGCCGGCGTACGAGGCTGCGGCCAACCAACTGGAACCACATGTCCGCCTGATCAAGCTCAACTCCGACAAGGAACAGGCCGTTTCGGCAAGCTTTGGCATTCGCGGCATCCCGACGATGATCCTCTTCCATGGCGGGCGTGAAATTGCGCGCACCTCCGGCGCGATGACGGCGGGGCAGATCGTCAGATGGGTGCGCGACCGTCTGCCAACTGTCGCCGCCTGAGGCCGCGCCAACCCTGGATACGCTCATCGCCCGGCTTGGATTGGTCTCGGCAATTGGTCTCCTCGTCGGATTGGAGCGCGGTTGGCGCGAGCGTGACGCCCCGGATCGCAGGCAGCAAACGCGATCGGTCGCCTGTCGCTCGCAATATTTGCCGGTCCGGTCAGGTTCTGGCTGCCGCTGGCCGTCGCAACCTTGATCGCCGCCACCATGGGCATCTGCGCCCTCTTATTGCTCGGTCCTGGATAGAAGCTCGAGCCTTCTTGATGCGGATCAAGGGCAAGGTCCCGCCACCGCTCTATGGAACGCCTTCAAAGGAGATCGCAATGACCAGTTTGAAGGACCTCACCCCGAATTTCCGCAATGTCCGGCTGCTGCTCGCTCGCGAGAAGGGCCATCCCGAAGGTGACCGCGAAGAGGGTTATGACGTGCTGGCTCCATTGACCGGCGAAGGCCGGATCGATGCGGAGGAATGGAAGTCGCACAGGGCTTCCTGCCGCGTCCGCCGGTTTCGCACCGGCGAGGAGGATCTGATCGGAAGACTGAGGCGCAAACCCGGCGGACAATGGTATTTCGACTATGCCGAAGGCGACCGCGACGACGAAATCGGTTTCCATCTTGGCGAAGAGCGCTTCGTGACAGGAGAATATGTCTCGATCGCGCGGAATGGAGCCATGCACACCTACCAGGTGGCGCGGGTCGAACGGCCTTAGCGGCTGGCAGGCAGCATCCAGGGGAAAGCCATGTCACGGCGCATCCTTGTTGTGATCGGCCATCCCGACCCGTCCCCGGACCGGCTCTGCCGCGGTCTTGCCAATGCCTATGCCGAAGGCGCGGGGCAGTCCGGGCATGCCGTCCGCCAGGTCGATCTGGCGGCGATTGATTTTCCGATGCTGCGGACAATGCAGGAGTTCGAACACGGTGCAGTCCCGGACGGGTTGAAGGATGCAGCCGACGCGATCGTCTGGGCGGAACACATTGTCTTTGTCTTCCCGCTCTGGCTCGGTACCATGCCGGCCCTGCTCAAGGCATTTCTGGAGCAGGTCATGCGGCCGGGAACTGCCTTTGCCTACCCGGACGGCGCTGGGCGTTTGCCCAGGACATTGCTTCGCGGCCGCTCCGCGCGTGTCGTGGTGACGATGGGAATGCCGTCCTTTGTCTACCGGCTCTGGTTCCTCGGCCACGGCCTTGCGGGCATGCGGCGGAGCGTTCTGCGTTTTGCCGGCATCAGTCCGGTGCGCGAGACCCTGTTCGGCATGGTTGCCGGCAGCAGTGACGCAACCCGCGCGAAATGGATCGCGCAGATGCGCAAACTCGGTCAGCTGGCCAGATAGCGTCCGTTGAGCGTTGTCAGGGGACCAGGACGGCCGCGCCGGTCAGTCTCCCGGCGCGCAGATCGTCCAGCGCCTGGTTGGCCTGTTCCAGCGGATAGACCTTTGTATGCGTGCGAACCTTTGCGCTCGTCGCGATGGGGAAGAACTCTTCCGCATCGCGGCGCGTCAGGTTTGCGACCGACACCAGTTCACGCTCCTCCCAGAGCAATCGATAAGGCATGTCCGGAATGTCGCTCATGTGGATACCGCCGCACACCACCCGGCCGCCCTTGCGAACGGCACGCAGCGCCAGCGGCACCAGGCCGCCAACAGGAGCAAAGATAATGGCGGCGTCGAGCCGCTGGGGTGGCGGCTCATCCGAATTGCCGGCCCAACTGGCACCCAGTGAACGGGCAAATTCCTGGGCTTGCTTGTCGCCCTGGCGCGTGAACGCGAAAATCTCGCGGCCTTGCCAGATCGCGATCTGGGTGACGATGTGCGCGGCGGCGCCGAAGCCGTAGATGCCCAGCCGCCGACCGTTGCCAGCCTTCTTCAGGCAGCGCCAGCCGATGAGACCTGCGCAAAGCAGCGGTGCCAGCGATACGGGATCTGCGTCCTGGTCCAGATCGAAGGCGAAATGACCGTCAGCGATAACATGGCTGGCGAAGCCGCCGTCTCGCGTATAGCCGGTGAACAGTGGCTGATCACAAAGATTTTCACTGCCTTCAGCGCAATAGTGACAATGCCCGCAGGTGTGCCCAAGCCAGGGCACCCCCACTCTCCGCCCCAGCCGGGACCGGGCAACGCCTTCACCGACCTTATCAATGACACCAACAATTTCATGACCGGGTACGAGCGGCAGTTTGGGGTGGAGCAGATCACCGTCCACGACATGCAGGTCGGTTCGACAGACCGCGCAGGCCTCGACCCTCAGCCTGATCTCGCCCGCCCCAGGCAGGGGATCGGGTCTCTCGACCAGCTTCAAAGGGGCGCCCACGCCTTCGAGCACCATCGCTCTCATGACAGCTCCTGGGTGTACCGTGAGGAACAAAGGGAGTGTATCATGATCCCCGTTGACGTTCCGATGCATCAAGCGATTGCAATGTGGTCCTCGACCATACGCGCTCCGGACACGGACGAGGGGCTTCGAGCAAATTCAAGTGGTTGCAAGACAGCCTGTCGGTCGCGCATTCCTCCCAAATCGCCATGGTGCACAAACTCGCAGCCGCTTCTTTGACAAGGGTCAAGTCCGTCGCGGGTGAAAGCCGCGATAGCCACCGATCACATCGGAATTGACATCGATCAAGGCTGTTGATCCCGGCCTCTGCTTTTGATCCGCGCAATCCACGACACCAAGCGGTTCCGTGGGATCGTATTCAACGGCAAGAGGCAACAATGAACCGTACCGGGCGCATATGGCTATTGGCCGGCCTGCTGGCAGCCGTTGCCGCCGGCGGATACTATGCTTGGCAGCAGTCCCAGAACGGCAAGCTGCCGGCGGGGATAGCGAGCGGCAACGGTCGTATCGAGGCGGTCGAGATCGACGTCGCCACGAAATCGGCAGGACGGATCAAGGAGATCCTTGCCGATGAAGGCGACTTCGTCAAAGCCGGCGCGGTGCTTGCCCGCATGGACACCGCGCAGCTTGAGGCGCAACGCAGGCAGGCGCAAGCGCAGTTGCAGCGCGCCAGTATCGGCGTCGACACCGCCAACACGCTGATCGTCCAACGGCAGGCTGAAAGAACGGCAGCGGCAGCGGTCGTCGCGCAACGCGAAGCCGAACTCGATGTCGCCGAGCGAACGTTCGGGCGTTCCATGCAACTCGCGGCCAACAGCACGATTTCGCAACAGGTTCTCGACAATGACCGGGCGGCCCAACAAGGCTCCAAGGCTGCGGTGGCGGCGGCCGTGGCCCAACTCGCCGCCAGCGAAGCGGCGATCAACGCCGCCAAGGCTCAGGTCGTGGACGCCAAGGCGGCGGTCGATTCAGCTCAAGCCGCCATCGAGAGCATTGATTCCGAGATCGATGATGCGACGCTTAAATCGCCGCGCGACGGGCGCGTGCAATATCGAGTGGCCGAGCCCGGCGAGGTGCTGGCCGGGGGCGGCAGGGTCCTCAACCTGGTCGATCTGGAAGATGTCCACATGACGTTCTTCCTGCCCACGGCGCAGGCGGGGCGTGTGGCCATCGGAACGGAAGTTCGCCTCGTCCTCGACGCCGCGCCACAATACACTATTCCGGCAAGGGCCACCTTCGTCGCCGACGTCGCGCAATTCACACCGAAGACGGTGGAAACGGAGGAAGAGCGCCAGAAGCTGATGTTCCGCATCAAGGCGCAGATACCGCCCGAACTGCTGCGCAAATATATCCAGCAGGTGAAGACCGGTCTTCCCGGCACGGCCTATATTCGCCTCGACCCGAATGCCAAATGGCCCGATAGCCTGCAGGGAACGCTGGTTCAATGAGCATGCAAGTGCCTTCCGCGCGCTTGGTGGCGCGGCTGGAAAATGTCGGCCTCTCCTATCGGAAGACCCGGGCGCTCGATGCTATAACGCTCGATCTCCCTTCCGGCTGCACGGTGGGGCTGATCGGCCCCGATGGGGTCGGCAAGTCCAGCTTGCTCTCGCTGATCGCCGGGGCGCGCGCCATGCAACAAGGCCGGATCGAAGTACTCGGCGGCGATATGGCGGACGTGGTTCAACGGCGGAACGCCTATCCACGTATTGCCTATATGCCGCAAGGCTTGGGCAAGAACCTCTATCCGACCCTCTCCGTCTTCGACAATGTCGACTTCTTCGGCCGTCTCTTCGGCCAGGAGCGGCATGAGCGCGAGCAACGCATCGGCGAACTTCTGAAGAGCACCGGGTTGGCCCCATTCTCCGATCGGCCGGCCGGCAAGCTCTCGGGTGGCATGAAGCAGAAGCTCGGCCTGTGCTGCGCCCTGATCCACGATCCGGACCTCTTGATCCTGGATGAACCGACCACCGGCGTCGATCCGCTGTCGCGGCGCCAGTTCTGGCAGTTGATCGAGCGTATCCGCCGAGGCCGTGAAGGGATGAGCGTGATCATCTCGACCGCCTATATGGAGGAGGCAGCGCGCTTCGACTGGTTGGTGGCGATGGATGGCGGACGGGTGCTGGCCACGGGCACGCCCGGCGCTCTGCTCGAGCAGACGGGTGCGCCAGACCTAGACGCCGCCTTCATCGCCTTGCTGCCCGCCGAAAGGCGCGAGGGGTACCACCAGGTGGTCATCCCGCCGCGTTCCCCGGATGCGCAAGACGAGACCGCCATCGAGGCAGAGCACCTGACAAGGCGCTTCGGCGACTTTACCGCCGTCGAGGACGTCAGTTTCCGCATCGGCCGCGGCGAGATCTTCGGCTTTCTGGGATCGAACGGCTGCGGCAAGACAACGACCATGAAGATGCTGACAGGCCTGCTCGACGCCAGCGAAGGCAAGGCAAAGCTCTTCGGCAAGGAAATCGACCCGCGCGACATCGAGGTGCGACGCCGCGTCGGCTACATGTCGCAAGGCTTCTCACTCTATTCGGAACTCACGATCCGCCAGAACCTCGAACTGCACGCACGTCTCTTCCAGATCGACGCGGCGGCGATCCCCCAAAGGGTCGACGAGGTGGCCAGGCAGTTCGATCTCGTCGATCACAGGGACACGATGCCCGATGCTCTGCCCCTCGGCATCCGGCAGCGCCTGTCGCTGGCCGTCGCCATGATCCACTCACCGGACATCCTGATCCTCGACGAGCCCACTTCGGGCGTCGATCCCGTCGCCCGTGACGGCTTCTGGCGTATTCTCATCGATCTGTCCCGCCGGCAGAACGTCACCATCTTCGTCTCGACCCACTTCATGAACGAGGCGGAGCGTTGCGACCGCATCTCGCTGATGCATGCGGGCAAGGTTCTTGTCAGCGATACGCCGGCGGCCATCATTGCCAGCCGCTCGGTCGAGACCCTGGAGGAGGCCTTCATCGGCTACCTGGAACGGGCGATGCGGACCGATGCCCCCGAGGCAGCCGCCCTTGCGCAGGATGCGATGCCAATGGTGCTTCCCGCCGGGGAGGCGCCCAGGCGGGCGACGCTCGGCCTGTTCTTCGATTTCCGACGCATGTTCGCCTACACAAGACGAGAGGCGCTGGAGCTGCTGCATGATCCGATCCGGGCCACGCTCGCCACCGTCGGCAGCCTGATCCTGATGTTCGTGGTGGGCTACGGCATCAATATGGATGTCGAGAACCTGTCATTCGCGGTTCTCGATCACGACGATACTGCCATCAGCCGCGACTACGTCCTGCAGCTTGCCGGCTCGCGCTATTTCACCGAAAAGGCGCCCTTGTCCGGCTACACCGATCTCGACAGGCGCATGGAGCGCGGCGAAATCAGCCTGGCGCTGGAAATACCGCCGGGGTTCGGACGCGATCTGGCGCGCGGCCGCGACGTCGCGATCGGCGCCTGGATCGACGGCGCGATGCCGACGCGTGCGGAAACCGTCCGCGGCTATGTCGAAGGCATGCACGTGCGCTGGCTCACCCAGAAGGCACGCGAAATCCGTGGCGATTCCGCGGTAGTCGGCGATTTCCAACTGGAGATCCGCTACCGCTACAATCCGGACGTCCGCAGTCTCGACGCCATCGTTCCGGCAGTGATCCCGCTGTTACTTTTGATGATACCGGCCATGCTGGCGGTGCTGAGCGTGGTGCGCGAGAAGGAGCTCGGCTCCATCATCAATTTCTACGTAACCCCTGTGACCAGGCTTGAGTTCCTGCTCGGCAAGCAGGTTCCGTATGTGGGGCTGGCGATGCTGAATTTCCTGCTACTGACGGCCTTCGCCATCTACGGCTTCGGCGTGGCCTTCACCGGCAGCTTCGCGACCTTCGCGGTCGCGGCATTTCTCTACGTCATCGTCACGACCGCGATGGGGCTTGTCCTTTCGACCTTCATGAGCAGCCAGATCGCCGCGATCTTCGGGACGGCGATCCTCACGATGATCCCCGCCACGCAATATTCCGGCATGATCGACCCGGTCTCGTCGCTTCAGGGTTTCGGCGCCTTCATCGGCAAGATCTATCCGACGACCTATCTCGTCATGATCTCGCGCGGAACGTTCTCCAAGGCGCTCGGCTTCGATGATCTGTCCAGCGCTTTCATTCCGCTGCTGATCGCCATTCCCGTTCTGCTCGGCCTCGGCACGATCCTCCTCAGGAAGCAGGCCCGCTGATGCGCCCGGCCAACATCCTCCAGCTTGGTATCAAGGAGCTGCGCGGCCTGTCGCGGGACCCGATGCTGCTCGTCTTGATCTTCTATTCCTTCACGATAGCGATCTATACGGCATCGAAAGCGATGCCGGAAACGCTCAATCGCGCCCCGATCGCTATCGTGGACGAGGACCAGTCCGCCGTGGCCTCCAGGATCGTCAGCGCCTTCTACCCACCCTATTTCGTCGCGCCCGTGCTTATCTCCCAACCGGAGATGGACAGCCGCATGGATGCCGGCCTCGAAACCTTTGCGCTGGACATCCCTCCAAACTTCCAGCGCGACCTTCTCGCCGGCCGCGCACCGACCATTCAGCTCAACATCGATGCGACGCGCATGTCGCAGGCGTTCACAGGCGGGGGATATGTCCAGTCAATCGTGTCGGGAGAGGTCAGCGAGTTCCTCGACCGCTACCGATCGGAGACTGCGCTGCCCGTCGCTCTCGACCTGCGCGCCCGTTTCAATCCGGAGCTGAACAAGGGATGGTTCGGCGCCATCAGCGACGTGATCAATTCCATCACAATGCTGTCGATCATTCTGACGGGCGCGGCTCTGATCCGCGAGCGCGAGCACGGGACCATCGAGCATCTCCTGGTCATGCCGGTGACCGCCTTCGAGATCATGGTGAGCAAGGTCTGGTCGATGGGCCTGGTGGTGCTGGTGGCGTCCGGCTTTAGCCTGGTGGTCGTCGTGCAAGGCCTGCTTGCCGTCCCCACGAACGGATCTCTGGCGCTTTTCATGACGGGAGCGATGCTCGACATATTCGCCATGACCTGCCTCGGGATTTTCCTGGCGACCGTCGCCGGGTCGATGCCGCAATTCGGTCTTCTGCTGATGATGGTGCTGCTTCCGCTGGAATTGCTGTCCGGCGGCGTCACGCCGCGCGAAAGCATGCCAGAGATCATCCAGGCGATCATGTTCGCGGCACCGAACACGCATTTCGTGATGCTGGCGCAGGCGGTGCTCTTCCGCGGCGCCGGCCTTGATGTCGTCTGGCCTCAGCTTGCAGCGCTCCTGGCCATTGGCGTCGCTCTGTTTGCCTTCTCGCTGCGCCGTTTTCGCGAGTTCCTGAGATAGGCGATCGGGAAGTCACCTCCTCCTCGCCTTGCCGCCCAATCACCGCTCGGGCAAACGCACTATTTTGGCGCGCAGAAGGCTGCGTGCAAGGCTTCCACTGGCGCTTGACGGTCAAATGGGTTTCTTGTTCGATGGAAAGTGACACCCGGGTCGTCGTGACCATGGGCATGCCCGAGTTCTTTTACCGCCTCTGGTTCTTGGTCACGACATGCCGGGATGCGACGGAATATCCCGCATCTTGTCAGCATTGGTCCGGCGCGGCAAACCTTGTTCGGCGCGATCCAGGGCGCCAGCGACGCGACGAAATGGATCGCAAAATGCGCAGGCTCGGCGAGCGGACCAGATCAGCTCGCCTTTGAAAGTCGCCAGAACGCGCCAGAAGGGCGATGCCGCCGAGCCGGTCCGCATCTCCGGCAGCCAGAAGTGCCTTCGCTCGTGGCAGCCTTCAATCATGACTTCAGATTTGACCCGTATCAAAGCCCCCGCTCTTCTTTCTTGTTCATGTGCCTCCTATCAGAGCCTCAAATCCGGGAGAGCATCATGGCTACGGCCGATATCAACATTCCTGGTCGGGAAGTCACGACCACAGCGGCGACGAAGCTTCGATTAGGATCCCTCACGGCGCTCGTAATCGGTTCGATGGTCGGTTCCGGCGTGTTTAGCCTGCCACAGAACATGGCGGCCGGGGCCGGCCCGCTCGCGATCCTTATTGGTTGGGCGATCACCGCGGTTGGCATGCTGGCGCTGGTCTTCGTCTATCAGTCGCTTGCCACCCGCAAGCCCGAACTCGACGCTGGCCCCTATGCGTATGCCAAGGCGGGGTTCGGGCCATTTATCGGCTTCAACGCCGCCTGGGGCTACTGGATCAGCGCCTGGGTCGGCAATGTCTCCTATGCCGTGATCGTCTTCAGCGCCCTGTCCTATTTCTTTCCGAGTTTCGGTGATGGAAACACCTGGCAGGCGGTGCTCGGTGCATCGATCTTGCTGTGGCTGATCCATGTCCTGATCCTCGCCGGCATCCGGCAGGCGGCCGTGGTGAATCTTATTGTCACGGTGGCAAAGATCGCTCCGATCGTCCTGTTCGTCGGAGTCGTTGCCGTCGCCTTCAAGCTGGATGTCTGGTCGCTCGACTTCAGCGGGCTTGGCAACGCCGACCTCGGTTCGATCAGCGCGCAGGTGAAGAGCACGATGCTGGTGACCCTGTGGGTGTTCATCGGCATCGAAGGGGCCAGCGTATTTTCCAGCCGTGCCGAGCGTCGCAAGGACATCGCCACAGCAACCGTTCTTGGCTTCTTCACCTGCCTTGCGCTCTACGCACTGGTCTCGCTGCTGTCGCTCGGGATCCTGAGCCAGCCTGAGCTCGCCGCGCTGAAGAACCCTTCAATGGCGGGCGTGCTGGAGGCGGTTGTCGGTCCTTGGGGCGCCATCCTCATCAACATCGCCTTGGTCATATCCGTGGTCGGCGCCTTCCTGAGCTGGACGCTGCTTGCCGCCGAAATACCGCATGCCGCCGGCAAGGATGGAACGATGCCGAAATTCTTCGGCCAGGAGAGCGATCGCGGCGTGCCTTCGACTTCGCTCTTGATCACCAATTTGCTCGTCCAGGCTTTCCTGGTGATTACGCTCTTCGCGCAAAGCACCTATCAGGCGCTGTTCTACATCGCATCGGCCGCCATCCTCGTGCCTTACATCTTTTCGGGTGCCTACGCGGCCAAGCTGGCGCTGACCGGAGAGAGCTACGCGAATGGCGAACAACGCGCCGGCCCGCTTGTCGCCGGGCTGGTGGCGACCGTCTACGGGCTATGGCTGGTCTACGCGGCCGGACCCGCCTACCTGTTCATGTGCGCGATCCTCTACGCGCCCGGCATCATCTTCTACATCTGGGCACGCCGCGAGACCAGCCAGCGCGTTTTCCATCCAGTCGAAGCAGGCCTTGCCGCAGCCCTCGTCGCGGCCGGTATCGCAGCCGCCTATCTCATCTGGAACGGGAGCATCAGCCCGCTATGAACGCTCCTATCACCACGACCAAGCTTGGCGCCTTTTCCGAAGTCGGCCTGCTCCGCGAGGTGCTGGTGCACCGTCCCGATCTCAGCCTGCAAAGGCTGACGCCGGACAATTGCAAGGCGTTGCTCTTCGACGATGTTCTCTGGGTCAAGAAGGCCCGGCAGGAGCATGATGTCTTCGTCGACGCACTGCGCGAACGCGGCGTTGTGGTGCATTCGTTCGGTGAACTCCTGGCCGATACCATGAGCCTGACCAAGGCGCGCGACTGGCTTCTGGACCGCAGGATTCACGCCGGCATCGTCGGGCTGGACATGGTCGGCGAGATGCGCGGATGGCTCGATGAAATGCCATCGGGGCAGCTGGCGGCCTATCTCGTTGGTGGCATCGCTCGCGCCGAGCTTCCGTTCGAGCCGAAGGGATTGACCGGAAGGACGCTCGCGCCCCAGGATTTTGTGCTGCCGCCGCTGCCGAACCAGCTTTTCACCCGCGACAGCTCCTGCTGGATCTACGGCTCGGTCTCGGTCAACGCCATGTACTGGCCGGCAAGGCGGCCGGAAGCGGCCAATGTCGAAGCCGTGTACCGCTTCCATCCCCGTTTTCGCGATAGCGGCGTCCCCTTCGTTTCGCCGGACCTGGGAACAGGCACCAGCCTGGAGGGTGGGGATGTCATGCCGATCGGCGGTGGAACGGTTCTCGTCGGCATGGGAGAACGCACCACGCCGCAAGCGGTCGGCGATCTCGCGCGCAGTCTGTTCGCGGCCGGCGAAGCAACGCGTGTGATCGCGGCGCTGATGCCGCGTGACCGCAGTTTCATGCATCTCGATACCGTCTTCACCTTCTGCGATCGCGACCTGGTCACCCTTTACCCGCCGGTGGTCGAGCGGCTGCGTACCTTCTCGCTGCGGCCAGGCGACGGAAATGCGGCAGTCGAGGTCACGGAAGAAACCCAGCCGTTCACGGCAGTTGTTGCCGAAGCGCTCGGCTTGAAATCGTTGCGGATCATCGCCACTGGCGGCGACCGCTACGAGGCCGAGCGCGAGCAGTGGGATGACGGCAACAACGTCGTTGCGGTCGAGCCCGGCGTGGTCATCGGCTACGACCGCAATGTCTACACCAACACGCTTCTACGACGGGCAGGTGTTGAAGTGATCACGGTCGAGGGCGCCGAACTCAGCCGCGGTCGCGGCGGCGGCCACTGCATGACCTGTCCGATTGCCCGCGACCCGATCTGACCCGAGAGGAACTTCCCCATGTCGATCAATCTTCACGGCCGCTCCGTCCTGACCCTGGACGATCTCACGGCCGACGAGATCCGCTTTCTCCTGAGGCTGGCCGCCGATCTCAAGGCAGCCAAGCTCGCCGGGCACGAGATACCGCGTCTGGTCAGAAAAAACATCGCGCTGATCTTCGAGAAGGATTCGACGCGCACCCGGACGGGTTTCGAGGTGGCGGCCTACGATCAGGGCGCGCATGTCACCTATTTCGGCCCCACCGGCAGCCATATTGGCCACAAGGAATCGATGAAGGACACGGCGCGCGTGCTCGGCCGCATGTACGACGCGATCGAATATCGCGGCTTTGGCCAGCACCAGGCCGAACTGCTTGCCGCGCATGCCGGCGTACCCGTCTACAATGGCCTCACCGACGAGGCGCATCCGACGCAGATTCTCGCCGATTTCATGACCATGCGCGAGTTCACGCACAAGCATCTTTCGGACATGACCGTCACCTTCGTCGGCGAAGGCCGTGACAATGTCGCGCTGTCGCTGGCGCTGGGCGCGGCGAAAGTCGGCATCGACATGCGCATCGCCTCGCCAAGAGAACTGTGGCCGGACGAGGAGTTCTGCGCCCATATCAGGGACCTTACAGCACAAAGTGGCGGCCGCTTCAGGCTGGACGAAGACGTGGCGGGCTGCGTCCAGGATACTGATTTCGTCTACACCGACGTATGGATGTCGATGGGCGAAGACAAATCCGGATGGGCCGAGCGCATTCGCCTTCTGACGCCATACCGTGTCACCAGCGAGGTGATGGCCGCCGCCGGCAACCCGCACGTCAAATTCATGCATTGCCTGCCGGCCTTCCACGACACCGATACCGAGGTCGGCGCGTTCGTCGCGAAGGAATACGGTATCGACTGCATGGAGGTCACTGACGAGGTGTTCGAGTCGGGTGCATCGATCGTCTTCGACCAGGCCGAAAACCGCATGCATACGATCAAAGCCCTGCTCGTGGCCACGATCGGCAACTGAGATGCTTATCGTCGTTGCGTTGGGCGGAAACGCACTGCTGCGCCGTAGCGAGCCGATGACGGCTGGGAACCAGCGCGCCAACATAGTACGTGCCGCTTCTGTGCTGGCTGAACTCGTTGCAGCGGGGCACTCGATCGTGATCACGCATGGCAATGGTCCGCAAGTGGGCCTGCTCGCGCTGCAGGCTGCAGCCAGCCCGGGTGACGGGGCGTTTCCCCTCGACGTGCTTGGCGCCGAAAGCGCAGGGATGATCGGCTACGTCATCGAGCAGGAACTCGGCAACCTCCTCAAGCAGAAGCTGTTTGCGACCCTGTTGACGCAGGTGAAGGTGGACCCGCACGATCCGGCTTTCGCGCATCCGACGAAGCCGATCGGCCCGGTCTACGACGAAGCAGCCGCACGCAGGCTTGCTGAAGAACGCGGCTGGCAGATCGCGCCGGATGGCGATAAGTGGCGCCGCGTCGTGCCCTCGCCCAGGCCGCTGGAGATTATGGAAGCCTCCGTCATTTCGTTTCTCGTCGAACGCGGGGTCATCGTGATCTGCGCCGGCGGCGGCGGGGTCCCGGTGATAGCGCGGGATGACGGCAGTCTTTGCGGTGTGGAGGCCGTCATAGACAAGGATCTGGCAAGTTCGCTTCTGGCGCGCCAATTGAAGGCCGACATGCTGCTCATGCTGACCGACGTCGACGCAGTCTATGTCGGTTACGGAACAGCCGCCGCCCGCCCATTGCGGCGGGTTACCTCGACGGAGATATCAGGGCGGGATTTTCCGGCCGGCTCCATGGGGCCAAAGGTCGGCGCCGCAATCGAGTTCGCTGAGGCAACAGGCAAGCCTGCCGCGATCGGCAGGCTTGACGATGCCCTCGATATTGTCAGGGGTGAGCGCGGCACATGGTTCGGCGCCAGCGCCCGGCTCGCTCAGCCTGTCTAAGGGACTGCGTGAGCCCCCGCCGTCGCGAATAACGGACTGCGTCTTTTGCCATCCGGCCAGTGCACCAGCGCGCATATGCAGTCGCGAAGATCAGGCCAAGCCGACGGGACGGTGCCGCTTCCGGCAAATGGTGTTCGATGAAGAGTCGAAGCCGGGCCCCTATCGCCTCGGGCACAATTCCGAAACCCATGCGATAGCGGCCTGTCACCCATGGATTTGGTGCTCCGATAGTCTCCCAGACTTTCAGTTTGGGCGGCGCGACCGGCACTTTCCGTGCCCAGCTTTCCCGCCTGTTCAAACAACGGCGGTACGCACGAACGAGCGGGCCCTGCCGGCATCTGCTTCGTCTGGCGGCCACTAGGTGGTTTCCCTTAGGGACATAACCGAATTTCGCTGCCCTCGGAATTGCGCGACTTCTGTAGCCACGGATCAACCGGGAACGCAGCCAATGTACGCTCACACGACTTCCAAGATTGCACTGCCGTCTCACCTCCAACCGTCGAGCCTGTCGGCAGCTCTCGACAGCGTGCCGTTGCAGCCTGTCAGCTTCTTTTCCGCGGGGGCAGAAATCTACGCCCAGGGCGAGAAGGCCGGCGCCTTCTATCAGATCGAGTTCGGCGCCGTCCGCATCTACCGTCTGCTCGCCGACGGCCGCAGGCAGATAAGTGCCTTCCACCTGGCCGGAGAGACATTCGGCTTCGAAGCCGACAGCACCCATCATTTCTTCGCCGAGGCAATCAACGCGACTGGTGTTCGTGTTTTCCGATTGACCGCCGGTGCGGACATGTCCCGTCAACTCCTGCCCTTGGCGCTCAAGGGATTGACCAGAGCCCAGGAGCATCTCCTTGTTCTCGGCCGCCAGAATGCCATCGAACGCGTTGCTGCGTTCCTGGTCGATATGGTCGAGCGGCAGGGTGGGTTGCGGCAGGTCGAACTGCCGATGTCGCGTATGGACATCGGAGACTATCTCGGCCTCACCATCGAGACTGTGTCGCGGGTCTTCACCCGCTTGAAGGACAACGGCGTCATTCGCCTGCTTAACCTGCGCAGCATCGAAATCCTCAAGCAGGACGTGTTGCAGGACATGGGCGAATAAGCACGCCCTCCGAAGGCAGCGACGCTTCAGAACGGCCACAACTCAGGGACCAGTCGACGATGAACAACACACTTACCACGCATACCGGGTTTCGTTTCGAAGTGCGTCGCGCACGCCCTGAAGATGAGCCGACCGTGGCCGAGTTCTTCACCCATGTGACGCCGGAGGACCTGCGCTTTCGCTTTCTCGGCGGGGTGAAGGAGGTTTCCCATGAGCGGCTGGTGGCGATGACGCGTTCCGATGACGCCCATATCCATAATTTTCTTGCGTTCTCGACCGACGGAATGCTGATCGCGGTGGCGACACTGGCATGCGATCCGGCCGACCGCGTAGGCGAGGTCGCGATCTGCATTCGCGCGGATCGCAAGCATTTGGGCGTTGGCTGGGAACTTCTCGCCCATATCGCAAACTATGCCGAAGGGATGGGACTTGAGACCATCGAGTCGATCGAGAACCGCGAAAACCGTTCGGCCATCGAGCTCGAACGCGACATGGGGTTCACCGTCACGGCCTACCCCGACGATCCGACACTTGTTCTGGTTCGTCGGCGGCTCGGCGAGGCCGGTTGACCGATCGACAGACCGGTATCGGGATTGATCGACTTCGCTGGGCATGACAGGCCGTCAATACGACATGAGGCGATGAATGCCGCTCTTCTGGATGAGCGTGCGGGTGACGCCGCCGAACGCCCACTCCCTCAGGCGACTGTGGCCATACGCACCGGAGACGATCAGGTCGGCGTGGATCGAGCGTGCGAACGCGACCAGCCGGTCTCCATCCGCCTCGCCGGCAAGCATTTCGGTTCGCGCCTTGATGCAGTGGTGTTCGAGATAGACCGCGACGTCGGCGAGGCTGTTGTGAATGCTCCCGTCGTGGTCGGTGTCCATCGTGGCGACGACGACCTCCGAGGCTTTGGCCAAGAACGGCAATGCATCTGCCACCGCCCGGCGAGCCTCCCTGGTGTCCTTCCAGGCAACCAGGACGGTCTTTGCCAAAATATGTTCGACATTGCTTGCGGCGACGAAGACCGGGCGGCCCGTACCGAGCGCCAGGCTGCCGACGTCGACGGCACGAAAGACATTCTCTCCCTCTTCACCGCCGGTGACGATGAGGTCAGCCGCGCGGGCGGAAACGCTTAGAAAACGCGTCGGACTGCAAACCTCCTGTCCCCATTCGCAACTGATCGAGTTGGGGACCAGCTTTTCGAATTCGCCGCGCAGTTCCGCAAGCCGCTTTTCGATCTCGGTGCGCTGGACCTGCATGATCTCGCCTTCGTAGACCATGCCGTCGCCGGTCGCGACCAGTGGCGGAACGTCGGCTGCCGCCAGGCCAATGAGGTGAGCGCCAAAGCGCCCAGCAAGCTCCACTGCAAGCTTCACGATTGGCGCCGGATCTTCGTCCACGGCAAGATTGACGATGATCGATTTGTAGGACATGCAAACCTCGCGCTGGAACCGGTGGTGTGGGCCATGAATTGCATGCTCCGGTGCATCGCACCTTGATGCGGGTCAAATGCGCTACCTTCGCAGGCGGCGCATTGCGGCCTCTCCTTCAACTTGTTTTGCGCGCGGAGGGATGAGTGCTAATCACTCAGATTGCCGGTTCCCAGATCCAAGGACTGCACGTGAGCAAGAAAGACCCATTCCCATCCGCCGACGATGCGAAAGTCGCGCCGGTAGTCGATCCTGGACTGAGCGCGCCGGGTAGTTTGGGAGAGCACCAGCGTCTCGCGCTGATGTTCGAGCAGGCTCCGGGCTTCATGACCTTGCTAAGCGAACCCGGCCACGTCTTCGAATTGACCAATGCAGCCTATCAACGGCTGATCGGACAAAGACAGGTGATTGGAAAATCCGTGCAGGAGGCGCTGCCGGAACTGGAGGGCCAGGGCTTCTTCGAACAGCTGGACCGCGTGTACGACACCGGCGAACCCTATGTCGGCCGTGGCGTTAAAGTCATGCTTCGCAACGTTCATGACGCAGCCGCCGAGGAGCGCATCCTGGACTTCGTCTATCAGCCGATCAGAGCCGAGGATGGGAATATTACCGCCATCTTTGTTCAGGGCACGGATGTCAGCGACTTGTCCTTTGCCAACGCAGCGCTCCTGTTGCGCGAAGACCATCTGCGTTCGATCCTGGCGACGGTGCCCGACGCGATGGTCGTCATCGACGAACAGGGCCGCATTCAGTCCTTTAGCACGGCCGCCGAAACGCTGTTCGGTTACCAGTCCAGCGAAGTCATTGGTCAAAATGTCAGCCTGCTGATGCCGTCGCCCTATCGCGACGAGCATGACGCCTACCTGCACCGCTTCCTGACGACGGGAGAGCGAAGGATCATCGGACTTGGCCGCACCGTCACGGGGATGCGCAAGGATGGTTCCACCTTTCCCATGGAGCTCTCCGTCGGCGAGATGCATCCGGGAACCGGGCGCTTCTTTACCGGCTTCTGCCGCGACCTGACCGAACGCCACCGGGCGGAAGCGAGAATCCAGGAGCAGCAGCAGGAGCTTCTGCACATGGCGCGGTTCACCGCGCTCGGCGAAATGGCTTCGACCTTGGCGCATGAGATCAACCAACCGCTCACCGCCATCACAAACTACCTGAAGGGCAGCCGCCGCCTTCTCGAGAAGAGCACGGAGGAGAACGCGCCGATGCTGCGAGATGCCGTGGAAAAGGCGGCAGAACAGGCTTTGAGGGCCGGGGATGTCATTCGCCATCTGAGGGACTTCGTCGCCCGGGGCGAAAGCGAGCGTCAGGTCGAACTCTTGCCGAAACTGATCGAGGAAGCCTCGTCGCTCGCTTTGGTCGGAGCCAGGGAGGCCGACGTGCGTGTCAGCTATCACCTCGATCCCGCTGCCGAGCTGGTCTTGACCGACCGCATCCAGATCCAGCAGGTTCTGCTCAACCTCATGCGAAATGCAGTGGAGGCGATGCAAGGCGCGCCACGCCGCGAATTGCGGGTGGTTACCAGGGCTCGCGACGATGGGATGGCTGAGGTGAGCGTGATCGACACCGGCTCGGGTCTGGCACCGGAGGTCTCGGCCCAGCTTTTCCAGCCATTCGTCACCACCAAGAAGCAAGGAATGGGTGTCGGTCTGTCAATTTGCCGTACCATCGTCGAATCGCATGGCGGTCATATCTGGACCGAGGCAATGGCTGGAGGAGGAACTGCCTTCCGGTTCACGTTGCGCATCGTTGAGAAGGAAGAGGTCGCCAATGGCCGGGAATGATCTTGTGCACGTGGTTGACGACGACGTGGACGTTCGCAAGTCGCTGGGCTTTCTCCTGGCGACGGCCGACTTTGCCGTACGCCTGCACGAATCGGCGACAGCGTTTCTGTCAACGGCGACGAGCAATATCGACGGCTGCATCGTGACCGATGTGCGCATGCCCGGCATCGACGGCATCGAGTTGCTGCGCCAGCTCAGGGCCCGCGGCCATTCGGTTCCGGTCATTGTCATGACCGGTCATGCCGATGTGGCGCTGGCCGTACAGGCGATGAAGGAAGGCGCCGCCGATTTCATCGAAAAGCCGTTTGACGACGACATCCTGATCGACGCGATCCGCTCCGCGCTGTCTAACCGCGATCGACCCGCTGCAACACACCCGCAATCAGCAGAAATCCAAGCTCGGTTGTCAACGCTGTCGGAGCGGGAGAAGCAAGTGCTGGACGGGCTCGTGTCGGGCCTACCCAACAAGACGATCGCCTACGATTTGGGGATCAGCCCGCGCACGGTCGAGATCCACCGCGCCAATGTCATGAGCAAGATGGCCGCAACCAGCCTGTCGCATCTCGTGCGCATGGCGCTGATTGTTGAAGCCAAGGCCTAAAGACTTTCCGTCTTGGATTTGACCACTCTGCACCTGTCGCAGGGATTCTCCCCAGTCGCGCCAGTGCGTCGGGCTGATGTCGACTCGGGCGCCGGTTACGGCATTCTTCCAGCCTTTCAGGTCCCTTACACAAGCAAACACGAGCGCATGCTCACCGTCTTCGTCGAAGACGGCCAGTTCGAGATCGCGACCAAACGGAGCGCTTTGGATTTGCTTCCACATTGGTTCATGATCTTCGCAAACGGCAAGCCGCGCCTTGATTTGCATCATTTTTCGAAACTTGTCGGTGCGAGCACCGGTCAGATGCCTGTCAATCGTTTTGAACGGGCAAGGGTCCAAGTCATTTGGCTGTGTAGCCACCGTCCACGAGATGGCAACTGCCGTTGATGAAACTGGCCTTGGCAGACAGCAGGAAACACGTCAGTGCAAAGACTTCCTCTGGTATTCCCAGGCAATGCTGATTGAAAGAATTGGGGGGCGCCGATCGTCTGCAGCGACGGGGTAACCATCGCCAAGGAATTCGACCTGAAGGACCCCGAGGAGAATCTCGGCGCGCGAATGCTGAGGCAGGCTGCGGAGAAAACCGGCGACATGGTCGGTGACGGCACCAGCACGTCGACCATCCTCGCGCACGCGATGTTTGGCGATGGCGTGCGTCCCAAGGGGATGTCGGATTGGGAGGCGGAAGGCGGAACGGCCGATGGTTACAAACGTGCCCTGACGAACTGGCCAGATATGCCGGTTTTGATGCGCATCAAGGCGCAAGCTCGGACCTCAGGTGATGCTGCGACAAATCCCAACGGAGGCATGAAAATGATCTTCAACACCATCATGGTTCAACTGGATGTCGATTCTCCGGCGGCTCCGCGAACGATCTACGCCCAGACGTTGGCGCGGCGGTTCGAAGCCGCACTGATCGGCTTCGCCGCAGCCGATCCTTATGTGTTTATTCCTGGGAATGATGGCGGCGCGGCGGCGGCGGAAATAATGCGTCAACGCCGGACGGAGATCGAGGATCGCCTGAAGATCGTGAAGGAACAATTCCTGAGCCTTGCAGGAGACGATGCCTCCTGGCGCGAGGAGATCGGTGATCCGACACGCCTGCTGGCGATGCATGCCCGCGCCGCGGACCTCATCGTGACCGGATCTTCGGCAAACGGCGCTGATCACCATCGGAGGGTCGATACCGGAACGTTGATTCTGTCGGTCGGACGGCCCGTGCTACTAGCGGCTGACAAACTTGCTCCGCTGAACCCCAAAAATGTTCTGTTGGCGTGGAAGGATACTCGCGAAGCTCGGCGCGCAGTCAGCGATGCAATGCCCTTTTTGACCGGCGCACAGCATGTGCTCGTGGCGACGATTGAGGAGCAGAACCAGAGAAGCGCACGCGAGAGCATCGGCGACGTCGTCCGGTTCCTGATGAGACATGGCGTCAAGGCAAGATCGGAGGTTCTGGGCGCCGGTCATGCGGACGCCTGCGAAGCCGTCACCGAGCTCGCCCGCGCGATGGATGCAGAACTTGTTGTCGCCGGCGGCTACGGCCATAGCCGACTCCGTGAATGGGCCTTTGGCGGCATGACCCGCTCCTTGCTCAAGCAGGGCTCAGTCAATCGGCTGTTCTCGAACTGACCGCTTTCGCTGAAAATCAGGCCGCCGCCTACGAGTTCTTCACCCATGTGACGCCGCAAGACCTGCGTTTTCGCTTTCTCGGCAGGATGAAGGAGGTTTCCCACGAGCGGCTGGCGGCGATGAGGTCGAACGCGACATTGGGGTCCACCGTCACGACCTGCCCCGGCGACCCGACACTTTTTTGGTTCGCTGGCTGTTGGATCTGGGTAGTTCGTTGAAGCCTTCGGCGACGAGCCTCGCCTGTACTTCGGCCGCGGTGAGGCCTGGCGGCAGGAACGTCGTCGCCGCCGATTGAGACAAGCCGGCGTCGTTATCGCGCTCTTGGCGCGTACTCTCCTGTGTTTCCTGTCCGACAAGAACTGACATCAGCTTGCGCGCTCAGGTGACGCACGATCGTGCCGGAGCAATTCGGCGGCCACGGCCCTCTCCTCATCCGTGGGAACCACCAGGACCTCGACCCTGGAACCGGCAAGGCTGATGATTTCGTCGCCGCGCTGGTTGCGGTCCTTGTCTATCGCTACGCCGAGCCAACCGGCAAAGGCCCCGACCTTTTCCCGGATCGACGGCGCGTTTTCGCCGATGCCGGCCGTGAAGACCAGCCGATCCAACCCTCCCAGGGCAGCGGCCAGCGACCCGATCTCGCGGCCGATGCGATAGACGAAAAGAGCGATGGACTCGGCGGCGGCAGGTTCGTGCGAGCCGATCAGCATTCGCATGTCACCGGATATTCCGGACACACCGAGCAGGCCGGATTTTTCGTACAGAAGCGTGACCAGTTCGTCGGCCGGCAGCTTCCGATCCTTCAGCAGATGGAGGATAACCCCCGGGTCGAGCGCGCCGCAACGCGTGCTCATGACAAGTCCGTCCAGCGTCGAGAACCCCATCGTCGTGGCGACACTACGTCCGGCGTCCATGGCGCACAGGCTGGCACCGCTGCCGAGATGAGCGACGATCGCCCGGCCGCCGGCACCCGCACCGTAGCGGTCCCGCAGCTTCGAAGCGATATGGCTGTAGGACAGGCCGTGAAAGCCATAGGAAACAACGCCCGCTTCGGTCAGCTCGCGTGGGAGGCCATAGATCTTGGCAAGCTCCGGTCGGGCCGAATGAAACGCGGTGTCGAAGCATCCGACCTGAACAGCCTGCGGCAGGAGCTCGGCAGCTAGTCCGACAATATTAAGATTGATCCGCTGATGGATTGGCGCCAGCGGCTCGAGCAGGCGCAGCGCTTCAAGGGTCTGCTCATCAAGCCGCGTCGCTTCGGTGAAGTCGCGCCCGCCATGGACGATCCTATGCCCGACCCTGTCGATGGAGCGGAGGAGATCGCGATCACCGAGCAGCGAAGCGACCGTTGCGAATGCCTCGTCGATATCGATCGGTCCTTCGCCCAGGTTCCGTTCGATTTCAGGAGATCCGGCCGCAGCCGCGACGTGCAGGCGCGGATGCTGTCCGAGCGACGAGACATTGCCGCGCAACAGCGCGGGAGGCTCCGCGCTTGCCTCGAACACAGCGAATTTCAGGCTCGATGACCCGCCGTTCAGGACAAGGATCGCATCGGTCATGCAGTCATCCGATCCCGTGCCATTGCGATGCGCCAAAGGCTGCCCATCGGCTCATTCAGCAGGTTTTGGCGCTGCAGCCGGGCCCTGCTCCCATTTCCAGCCAAGAATCTCCGGCATATCCTGCCCATGCGCGCGAATATAGGCTCGATGCTCAAGCAGCTTGCCCTCCATTGCCTGCATCAGGCCAATATTGGCGCCCTTGACCTTTGGCAGGCGGTCGAGGACGCTTTGGACCAGATGGAACCGGTCAAGGCCGTTCAGCACCGTCATGTCGAAAGGCGTCGTCGTCGTGCCTTCCTCATTGTAGCCGCGCACATGGATGTTGTCGTGGTTGGTGCGCCGATAGGTCAGGCGATGGATGGTCCAGGGATAGCCGTGATAGGCGAAGATGACGGGCTTGTCGGTCGTGAACAACGCATCGAAATCGCGATCCGAGAGCCCGTGCGGGTGATGCTCCTTGGGCTGCAGGGTCATCAGGTCGACGACGTTGACCACCCTGATCCTGAGTTCAGGAACGTGGTGCCTGAGAATCTGCACGGCAGCTAGCGTTTCGAGGGTCGGGACGTCGCCGGCGCAAGCCATCACAACGGCCGGCTCGTCGCCATCCTCGGTCGATGCCCAGTCCCAGATACCGATGCCTGTCCTGCAATGGACGACGGCCTTGTCCATGGACAGCCATTGCCATGACGGCGGCTTGCCGGCGACGATGACGTTGATGCGGTTCCAAGTCCGCAGCACGTGATCGGTCACGCAAAGCAAGGTGTTGGCATCCGGCGGCAGATAGACGCGCACGATGTCGGCCTTCTTGTTGAGGGCAACATCGATGAAGCCGGGGTCCTGATGGCTGAACCCATTGTGTTCCTGATGCCAGACATGGCTCGACAACAGGTAGTTCAGCGAGGCGACCGGCCGTCGCCATGGAATGTCGCGGCAGGCATCGAGCCATTTTGCATGCTGGTTGAACATGGAATCGACGATGTGAATGAATGCCTCGTAGCAGGAAAACAGGCCGTGCCGCCCGGTCAAAATATAACCTTCGAGCCAGCCTTGGCAGGTGTGCTCGGACAGGATTTCCATAACCCTGCCGTCGCGGCCGAGATGAACGTCCTCGGGCAGGATCGTTTCCATCCAGGCGCGCTCGGTGACCTCGAACACGTCCTGAAGCCGGTTCGAGGCTGTCTCGTCCGGACCGACGATGCGGAAGTTCTTCGCCGCCTCATTCAGCTCCATCACGGCACGCAGGAACTTGCCCATTGTACGCGTCGACTCTGCCTTCACCGCGCCCGGTCGTTCGACCGCAACCGCATGGTCCTGCAGCGCTGGCAGATCAAGGGAGCGGCGCAGCAAGCCGCCATTGGCATGTGGGTTGGCGCCCATGCGCCGTGTGCCCTCAGGTGCGGTAGCACGGATCGAGGCGACAGGAGCGCCGGCGGCGTCGAACAGTTCGTCCGGCCGGTAGCTTTTCAGCCAGTCCTCAAGCAGCTTCAGGTGCGCGGGGTTTTCCGCAAGGCCCGACAAGGGAACCTGGTGCGAGCGCCAGAAGCCTTCGGTCTTCAGCCCATCGACCTCTTTCGGGCCGGTCCAGCCCTTGGGACTGCGCAGCACGATCATCGGCCATTTTGGTCGCGCCGCTGGCACCGTGGAACCAGAACGCGCGGCATGCTGGATCGCTCGGATGCGATCGAGCGCGTCGTCGAGCACGATCGCCATCTGCTCATGCATCAGCGCGGGGTCGTGCCCCTCGACAAACAGCGGCTCATAGCCATAGCCAATGAACAGCGCGCGCAGTTCGTCTTCGGGGATACGGGCCAGGATGGTCGGATTGGCGATCTTGTAGCCGTTCAGATGCAGGATCGGCAGCACCGCCCCATCTCGCGCCGGGTTGAGAAACTTGTTGGAATGCCACGCAGCGGCCAGTGGCCCGGTTTCGGCCTCCCCGTCGCCGACGACGCAGGCGACGACAAGGTCCGGATTGTCGAAGGCCGCACCGTAGGCATGAGAAAGCGCGTAGCCCAATTCGCCGCCTTCGTGGATCGAGCCGGGCACATCGGGCGCAGCATGGCTCGGGATGCCACCTGGAAAGGAGAACTGCCGGAACAGCTTGCGCATCCCCTGCTCGTCCATCGTGACGTCTGGATTGAACTCGCTGTAGGTGCCCTCCAGATAGGTGTTCGCCACCATTGCCGGGCCACCATGGCCGGGACCACAGACGTAGATCGCATTCGCGTCCCTGAGCCTGATCACGCGATTGAGGTGGGCATAAATAAAACTCAACCCCGGCGACGTTCCCCAGTGGCCGAGCAGGCGCGGCTTGACATGCTCCAGCCGCAACGGTTCGCGTAGCAGCGGATTGTCGAGCAGGTAGATCTGACCGATCGTCAGATAATTCGCGGCGCGCCAATAGGCATCGATATCGTGCAGTTCGCGGTCAGACAGAAGACTACCGGAAGCTCGGGGTTTCGTATGCTCGGTCATGTTTGGCTCCTTGTTGGCGACGGTCGCCGGATTGCGACGTGCGCCTGTGTTCGTCGACCTGCAGCGAATGGACACAAACGCGTTGGCGCGCTTTCAGTTCATCACGCCGCAGACTTTAAGCGTCATTGTCCTCGAGCGCCCGGCGCATGCGCCTGATCACCGCGGCGCGGCCCCGTTCGTCGGCAGCGGCGCCGACCGCCTCGTTGATGTCCAGGAGAAGTCTTGAAAGGTCATTGTGCCAGT
This sequence comes from Mesorhizobium sanjuanii, assembly GCF_002529485.1. Lineage (NCBI taxonomy): Bacteria > Pseudomonadati > Pseudomonadota > Alphaproteobacteria > Hyphomicrobiales > Phyllobacteriaceae > Mesorhizobium > Mesorhizobium sanjuanii. The sequence goes on along the minus strand of NZ_NWQG01000001.1, from coordinate 26,805 downwards.
CGAGGCGAGCAACCTTTTCCGGCCTCAGACGGCGCGGCTCGTTGGTCTCGACCGGCAAACTGCCGCTGAGCGTCAATTGGAAGGCATCATCCAGCCGCGGCATGATGATCCTGTCGTCTGGGATCATCGATCGCAGCCGCTCGCTGAAACCACGTAGCCCTTCGTCCTCGCCATGCGTCAGGAATACCACCTGCTTGACCGGACTTCTGGCCTCGACCCAGGCCACCAGTTCGGCGGCATCGGCGTGGCCGGAATAGAGGTCGAACAGGCTGATATGCGCCTTGACCTCGACCTCTTCACCTTGGATGCGCACACGCCGCGCCCCGTCGAGCAGCACCCTGCCGAGCGTTCCTTGGGCCTGGTACCCCGCGATCATCACTGTAGCGTTCCGGCGCCAGAGATTGGCCTTGAGATGATGGCGGATACGCCCAGCATCGCACATACCGCTGGCGGCGATCACCACGAAGAAGCCGGTTAGGCGATTGATCGCCTTGCTCTGTTCCACCGTCTCGGTGAAGCGCAGCTCCTTCGAGCTGAGGGCCTGGCGCAAGACGTCGCCCTGTTCGATGTCGTCGGCGTGCCGTTCGAAAACCGCGCTGGCGCGTGTGGCCAGCGGCGAGTCTACGAAGACCGGCGCCGTCGGCACGGCACCGGTCTGCATGAGCAGGTGGAGGTCGACCAGCAGCTCCTGCGTCCGCTCGACCGCGAAGGATGGAATGATCAGCGGGCCGCTGGCCGCGGCTGCGCCACGAACGATGTCGCCGAGCATGGATCGCCGTTGTTCGGGCGAGACGTCCGGCCGGTCCCGATCGCCATAGGTCGATTCGCAGATGAGATAGTCGACACCGGCCGGACCTTCTGGATCGGTCTGCAGCAACTTGTGACCAGGCCCGATATCGCCTGAAAACAAAATCCGCATCGGGGTCTTCTGATGATCCAGATCGATCTCGAGTTCGACCGAGGCGGAGCCGAGCAAATGGCCGGCGTTCCAGAAGCGCGCGCGAAGGCCATCGGCTATGGTTGTCCAATCGCCGTATTCCAGAGCCCGGAACAAGGTCATGCAGGCAGCCGCATCCTGAAGGCTGTAGATCGGCTCGACCAGCGGCCTTCCGCGCTGTGCATTGCGGCGGTTCAGTTGTTCGACCTCCATTTCCTGGATATGCGCTGCGTCCGGCAGCATCACCGAGCAAAGATCGATGGTGGCGCGGGTCGTGTGGATCGGTCCGGAAAAGCCCTGTTTGACCAGTTTCGCCAAAAGGCCGCTGTGATCGATATGCGCATGCGTCAGGATGACGGCGTCAATCGCCTTCGGCGGGAACGGGAACGCGCCATAGTTCAGTTCCCGCTCCGACTTCGATCCCTGGAACAGGCCGCAGTCGATGAGAACCCGCCAGCGAGGCGTTTCGATCTCATAGCATGAGCCGGTGACGCCGTGGGCCGCGCCATGGAAGCGCAGAACCGGATCCATGCCGCGACTGCCTTGCATGTCGCCGCGCCCTAGTGCGAGAGCAGGACAGGCAGGCGCAAATCCGCGAGAACACCCCCGGTCGCGCCGCCGAGCACGAAGTCCCTGACACGCGAATGACCGTATCCACCCATGACCAGCAGCTTGCCGCCGATCTTCAGGGCGTACTCCTGGAGAGCGACGGCGATCGAAAGGTCACCGGCCTGGATCGAAGCGGTTTCGATCGTCAGCCCGCGTGTCCTCAGGCCCTCCGCAAGACGCTCTCCGATGTCTTTTCCAGGCAGCGGCTTTTCATCGGTCACACTGGCGACCGTCACCTTGGAAGCGCGTTCCAGGAACGGCCGCGCGTCGGCGACGGCCCGCGCCGCCACACGGCTGCCGTCCCAGGCGATGACGACATGGTCAAGCGCACCGACATCCGTTGCATCGCGAAGCAGCAGTGTCGGCCGGCCTGCGCCGAACAGCAGGGCCTCGGCAGTCATGCGCGCCGTCTGGTTGCCCGATGCCATGCCGACCAGACAGAGATCGAAGTAACGGCATTGTTTTGCGGCCTCGTCGCCCATCAGGGCCGGCTGCGCCGCGATCTCCTGCGTGGTCACGGTCACCGCGCCTCTTGAGGCCTCCTTGGCAACCGCTTCAAGCAAGGCCTTGCCATGCTTGCGGCTGGTCGCCTCGACCTCCCGGATCTTGGTGGGAAGGTCGAGCAGGTAGCTCGACAGCGCATTCGAAACGTCTGGAATGTCGACATTGACGGCAATCGCATGAAGGGTTGAGCCGAGTTGCTTGGCGACCGCAACTGCGTTTACGGCTACTGCCGGGGAGTTCGCTTCAGGATAGGTCGCCAGACAGAGGACTGCCATAAGCTTCATCTGATTTCGCCTCCATTGGTGCAAGGCCCAAAGGGCCATCTTTCGCGACATTTGTAGTCACAAGGGACGAGCCCGGCTTTGATCCACCGCAAATACGTAGCGTCCCGTTGCTGCTCGTTGCGAATGAGACGCGACGTCGCGCCCTCCGTTTCCGCCCGCGACGAGGAGACGGACGATGATCGCCATTCTTCTCCAGGCGGCGCGCGACCGAAGGCGTCGGTCATTGACCAACATGGTCTCCAGGCAATCGCCAGTTTCCCAACGAGACAGACGACTACAGGAGACCGGGAGGAGATCGCGCTTGCGTCTGGCCAGCCAGCCCAGCATCACCACGCTGCTGGAGGCCGCGGCGGGGTTCTTAGGCCTCGCCCTGTACCTGCCTGCGGATATCGTCAGCGAGTGGGTGCAGCGCTTCAGAGGGCAATGAGCCCACGAGACTGTAACCCATACCGTTTGACGCCCAGGCCCAGCCGTCAACCTTGCCTTGGGAATGAGGCGTCATCGTCCGCGTCTGGTCCACCGCCATTGGTCTTGTCAACATGACAAGGCGCGTGCCGTGGTCATTGTCATACATCAGCATCAGGCCGGCGCCGTGAGGTGTGGAAACGACGCGACCGCCCATCAGGCGGTAGCCGGACTTCGACAGGTCTGGCAGGACAGGCTTGCGCCCGATCCGTTCAGTCGCCCAGCCAACCAGTTCGACCATATTATCGGCCCGGAGTTCCACCGGCCTGGTCCTGTCTCCCGCATAGGTGGCGAAACTGTCAGAGGCTTCCCGGGCGAGGGCGACCACGCCTTCGGTTGGAGGGACCATCATATCGTGCATGTACCAGCCGCCGGATCCTCCAGCGAACAGAAGCACGACAGCTGCTGCTATAAGCCGCCAGGTGGAAACCCTGTTTTGCCGCCTGGAGGCAATCATGTGACTGAGATTGAGCCTTGATGGGACTGGCTCGCCAGCGACGGGATCAAAGGCGCCCTGCAAAAGAGTGCGCTGGACGGAATAGGAAGCAAAACGATTGGCGACATCCGGGTGCTTGCCGAGATACGCAGAGACCTCCTCGCTTCGGGCAACGTCAAGCCGGCCGTCGACGTAGGCGTGGAGATCGTCCTCGGTGATTGGCCTATCCGTCATTTCACTCTCCGCAGATGCGAGCCCGGTCTAGCGCCCCTGGCGGGACTTTCCAAGATCTGCCGCAGACGCTCGCGGGCGCGCGACAGTCGCGACATCACGGTTCCGACAGGGATCGCCAGTACTTCGGCAACCTGGGCGTAGCTAAGGTCTTCGACAGCTACCAGCAGCAGCACGCTATGCTGTTCGTCCGACAGTTGTTGGATAGCCGAGACGACGTCCGCTCTTGCAAGATCGTCCTCCTGTGTAGGCGGATGCGCCATGAGATCGTCTCCGATCTCTTCTATGGCAACATGCCGACCGCGCCGGGCGGCCTGCCGCAGCCGGTTGACTGCAAGATTATGCAGGATGGTGAACACCCAGGTGCGGGCGTCATCATTTCGGCGCCGGTGCCAATGGGAGATCACGCGTTCAAGGCAGTCCTGCACGAGATCGTCAGCGGCGACCGCATCGTGAACGAGACCGCGGGCATAGCGTCGTAATGCCGGGATCATCGGTTCGACCTGGAAAAGAAGATCATCCATCACACATCTGCTACCCGTGGGTTGGCCCGCCCCGACCGAGGCGGGCCATTTCACTTACTCTGCCTGAACCTGAACAATCTCGCTGGGCTTGCCATCGGCAGAGGTGGCAACGACGAGATAGCGCTTCTCGTCCCTGTGCTTGGCTTCGACGATCTGTCGGATCGGGCCGACCGCGTTAACAATAGCCGAACCGGCGGGATTGGTCATGAATGCTGCAAGGCCCTGGAGCTGACCGCTGCCATCGCGCTTTTCGGAAAGCGCAAGCACGTACGGCTTCTTCGGATCGAGGCCAGCGACAGCAGCTTGCAGAACCTGCGTCAGCCCCTGATTGAAGAGCGTGACGCTCGTCGATGGCTTCTTGCCCTTGTCACCCTTGGCCGCAAGCTTCAGGTGAGCGGCGTCTCCCGCCCCACCGAGCGGCACGAGGTTTTGCGTCCCATCGCCTTCGGGCACCGCGTTCGGGACGTAGGCGACCGCCTGCGGCGCCTGGCCGATCGGGATGTTGGCGATAACCTTGTTGGTCAGCGTATCGATGACGGCGAACTGGTCGGCATTCTCGAGGCCAACATACACTCGCGTGCCATCGCCCGAAGGCCAGATACCGTGCGGCAGGTTGCCGACCGGGATAGTCGCGACCTGCTCGAAATTATCCGTGCGATACACCTTCACTTCGTTCAAGCCACCCACGGTCACGTAAGCAAAACTGCCGTTCTTGTTGACGACGAGATTGACGTGGTTGGTGATCGGTCCGGTATCGATGGTCTTGATAAGGTCAAAGGGCGCCTCGGCATTGAAGACCTGCGTCTTGCCGACATCCTTCAGCGTGAACCAAACCTGCTTGCCGTCGGCGGAGGCGGCAATGTTCGGGCAGAATGGACTTTCCTGCTTTACATGGCCGACGATCTTATGGTCTGCGACGGTGACGACGGCGACATCCGGATTGAAGGAAGAGCAGATATAGCCGTATTTGCCGTCCGGCGAGAAGATCTGCATGCCCGGGCCAGGAGCGACCTTGATCCGGGTCTTTTCTTCGAAAGTGGCCGCGTCGATCACGGAGATATAGTCTTCGCCGCGGACCGTCACCCAGACTTCCTTGCCGTCGGGCGTAAAGAAGGCCTCATGCGGGGATCGCCCGACATAGGTTGTGTGCTTCACGGCATTGGTTGCCGTATCGATGAAAGTAACCGAATTGGAGCCGATCGACACGACCGCCAGCGTCTTGTGATCCGGAGAGAAACCCATGCCGTGGACGAGAACCTGGCCTTTGTAGAGGGGGCTCAGGTTGCCGGGCTGTGGATCGCCGAGCTTGATGACGCCGAGGAGTTTGTTGTCGACCGGGTCGGAAACCGACACCGTGTTGGAGAACTGCTCGGCCGCATAGATGCGGTCCTTGTGGCTGATCGGAATGTCCGGGTCGGAAGCGAGGCCGGGCGCCTGGCCGGCTAAAGCTGCCACAGGGGCAATCATGGTGCTTGCCAGAAGAGCAAGGATCTTCAGATCGGCTCTCATGTCTCGGTCCTTTTCAGTTGGCCGGTTTCATCATCATCTGCATGGCCGGGGCCTTTGATGACGTCTCTTCGTCGGAGCTGTGTGTTGTCTTCGCATCGTTGGGATCGACCTGCGTCGGTACCGCGGTGGAGGCGGGAAGCGGATCGCCAAGCGCCATGCGCATGGCCGCGATTTCCTGTTGCTGATCGACAATGATTTCTTGCGCGATCCGCTTGAGCTGCTCGTTATTGCCGTAGCGCAGGTAGGCGACGGCCATGTCGATAGCTCCCTGGTGATGCGGGAGCATCATCTCGACGAAATCGCGATTGACATCGCCTGTCGGCTTGACCGCCATGTCGCTCATCATTTTCATCATGGCCGCGTCGTTTTCCTGCAGAAACGGTGCTTCGTCCGTCATACCGGATACGGTCTGATGATGGTGGGCTGGCATATCCCGGGCAAAGGCCGAGACCGAGACGACGGTGAGCAGCGATGTGGTTGCCAGAATCCAGATACTGCGAAACAAGGCGGTCATCGTTATCTCCTGATCTCTCTCGAAGAGTTCAGGAGGGTAGACACCGCAGACAGCGGATTATTCCGGGCGAACTGAAATTTTTCTTGGCGATGCCGTACCGGGTTACGGCGACCTGGGGCATTGAGATAACAATGCAGCATTGGCGGCCTGGATGCCGTCATCTGGTATCCATGCAGGCCGCCGGGAAAGCTTTGCCTCTTAGTCGGCGCTTGTCGCGCCTTTCGCGCAATCAGATAGGCTTTTGCGACGCGTGCCCTGTGATACTTCGAACGACATTGTCCTCAGCGTGAGCAATCTATTCGATAACACAAGTTCGGTCGCGGGATGATGCCGGTGGTCCGGGAGCCGATATACACCGCCTCCAGGCATGCCGTGCAGGCCTTCATGCATACGGTCCGACGGCAGGTCGCTAATACCGCATCCGCGTCGGCGTGGTAGCGCCCGGCCCGGTGGTGACGGCGCTGCTCAGCGATTGGCCGAAGGTGAAGATGGACGAAGCGCTCGCCGCGGACAGCCTGATGGAGCCTCGCGAATTCGCCGAAGCAGTGCTATTCATGCTCACCGACCGCGCAACGTCACCATTCGCGATTTGGTCATACTCCCCCGGAGCGTCGACATCTGAAGGCGCTCCCGTCTCCAAAGGACAGACACCCATGATCCTCGATCGATTCCGGCTTGATTCACAGGTGGCGCTGGTGACCGGCGGCACCCGCGGCATCGGCCTCGCCATAGCCAAGGCGCTGGGTGAGGTCGGCGCGCGCGTCGTCATAAGCGGCAGAAGTCTTGGCAAGGAGGCCGAGCAAACGCTTCTCGGCGTGGGTATCGACTTCAACTTCATCGCCACCGACCTCGAGGATGCTCCCGCTGCCGACCGACTGGTCGCCGATGTGGTCGCTCGCCGAGGCAGGCTCGACATCCTCGTCAACAATGCCGGCATCGCCATCCACGGCGATAGCGCCGACTATCCCGACGAGGCGTGGCGCCGGATCATGGCCGTCAATGTCGATGCTGTGTTCCGGTGCTGCCGCGCAGCACTTGCGCCAATGCGACATCAGGGCAAGGGCGCCATTCTGAATATCGGCTCCATATCAGGGATCGTCTCCAACATTCCGCAGAACCAGGTCGCCTACAACAGTTCCAAGGCTGCGGTGCACATGATGACCAGGAGTCTCGCGAGCGAGGTCGCGGCCGAGAACATCCGCGTCAACGCGGTCGCGCCCGGCTACATCGATACCGACATGTCGCGCGGCGGGATCGAGAACCCGGACTGGTTTCCGATCTGGCGACGCATGACGCCGATGGGCCGTGTCGGCCAGCCCGAGGAGATCGCGGCGGCAGCCGTGTTCCTTTGTTCGGACGCAGCGAGCTACGTCACGGGCGAAGTGCTCGTCATCGACGGTGGTTACACGACACGTTAAGCGGGGAGTTGCCTGGAGGGCATGCTCTGACGCTGGCGTTTCATCGGTCGGGAATCAGGCAGCCGGGATTCATGATGCCCAGTGGATCGAAGGCGGCCTTGATCGCGGCGGCAGCCTTCTGCTGCTCCGGCGTCAGCCACTTCCAGTAGACCGCACGACGGCTCCGGCCGACGCCATGTTCGGCGCTAAAGGAACCAGAAAAGCCGTGAACGATGCCGTAGAGCCCGTCCAACAGCTCCGTGCCCCGCTCGCGCACCTCCCCGGCCGACAGGCCCGTCGGCGGCATGACGTTGAAGTGGATGTTGCCGTCGCCGGCATGGCCGTAGGCGATCGGCTCCCAGCCGGGCCAATTCGACAGAACGTAACCGCGCGCATTCTCGATCATCGGCGCCACATCGCTCAGGCGCACGGACAGGTCGGTACGGATGTGCCGGCCGCGTTTCGCCTGCCCTTCCACGAGGTCTTCGCGGATCGCCCAGAAGGCGCGCGCCTGGGCGCGGCTCTGCGCGATTGTCCCGTCGCCGAGCAGGCTGGCCGCGAACGCCTCGCCGAGCAGCGCCTCGAGCAGCGCACGGCCGTCGATGGCAGAACTGCAGCCAAGCTCCATGAGGACATGCACCGGCCACTCGCCTGCCAACGGCACCCGCGTCTGGGCATTGCTCAAGGTGGCGAACGCGATGCATTCGGAGCCGATCACCTCGAAGGCCGTCAAAAGGTCGGAACACACGCGGCGCGCCATGCCGAACAGCGCCATGGCGTCAGCGAAGGAACCCAGGCCGAGATAGGCCGTCTCCACATTGGCTGGCCGCGGGAAGAGTTTCAATTCGACGCCCGTCACGATGCCCAGCGTTCCTTCCGACCCGATCAGAAGCTGCTTCAAATCGTAGCCGCGGTTGTCCTTGCGCAGTCCGGTCATGCCTTGCCACAGGCTGCCATCGGGCAGGACGGCTTCGAGCCCTAGAACGAGATCGCGCGTCATGCCGTAGCGCAGCACGTTGATGCCGCCGGCATTCGTGGCCACGTTGCCGCCGATCTGACACGAGCCCTGCGCACCCAGCGCCAGCGGAAAGAGCATGTCCTCGGATTCGGCTGCATCCTTCAGCGTCTGCAGGACGGCTCCGGCATCGGCCCGCAGCGTGAAGTTCACAGCGTCGATGCCGCGTATGCGGTTAAGCCGCTCGAGCGAAACCACAACGACGCTTGGCGGGCCATCCGCAATAGTGCCGGCGACAAGCCCGGTATTGCCGCCTTGCGGGACGATTGGAACGCGGTGCTCGGCGCAGATGCGTACCAGCGCCTGCACCTCCTCGACCGATTTCGGCCGCAGCACGGCAAGCCCCGTGCCGCGATAATCACCCGTCCAGTCGTGCAGGTAGCGCTCGGCTTCTGGCCCCGTTCCGTCGATGAAGCCTGCGGTATCGAGGACGGAGCGAAGCGCTTCGAGTGCGGCGCCGGCGGGCTCGCCGCTGGTGGCCGTTGGCGCGGCGGGTGGCATCAGCCGAAGTAACGCACGCGGATCGCGTCGATGGCGACGGCGATAAAGATCATGAAGCCGCCGATCATGCCGACATAGAAGGACGGCACGGAGATAATGGCGAGGCCGACCTGGATGACGGTGAGCAGCAGCACGCCGCCCAGCACCCCGATAATGTTGCCGCGCCCGCCAAACACGCTCACGCCACCGATTATCGGCGCGGCAATGGCGTAAAGCAGGTAGCTGGAACCCTGGTTGGAGGTGATCGCCATCTGCCACGAGGCAAGCAGGAAGCCCGCCACCCCGGCGAGGAAGCCAGCGATGGTGAAGGTGATGATCTTGATCCGGTCGACGCGGATGCCGGCCGAATTCGAGGCGACGGGATTGCCTCCCACCGCATAGATGCTGCGGCCGAGCACGGTGTTGCGCAGCAGCACGGCCATGGCGACAAGCGCTATGATGAAGACGACCGGCATGATAGGCCAGCCGCCGCCGATGGCGGCCTGGCCGATCCACACATAGGCGTCCGGCAGGTTGGTGATGGTGCGGCCCTGGGTAAGCGCCAGAAGAGCGCCCTGCAGGATGATCATCATCGACAGGGTCTGGATGAGCGAGACCATCTTGAGCTTGGTAATGCAGAGGCCATTGAAGAAACCGATCAAGGTGGCGACAGCGATCCCCACCAGCATCGCCAGCAGCCACGGCAAGCCGAGATCGGAATAGGCCATCGCGCCGATCGCCGAGGAGAAGCCGAGGTTCGCCGGAAGCGAAAGGTCGATCTCGGCGACCAGCAGCGGGAGCGCAACCGCAAGCCCGATCATGCCGAGCACGGTGGCCTGCACCATGATGTTTTGCAGATTGAAGGTGGTGAAGAAGAACTCGTTGAACAGACCGAAGATCACCACCAGCGCGATCAGCCAGATCCACACGACGTTGTGCAGCACCCAGCCCAGCACCGACTTCCCGCCTTGCCGCGGGGCGGAGGCCGTGGTTGGCTCGGCGGCGGCGGCAGTCGTTTGGCTCATGGTGTCTGTCCTTGTCCGGTGGCTTTCATCCATCCGCCCGCTCTTTGGCTCCCTGGCGCAGGCGCTCGCTGGAGATCGCCTCGCCTGAAAATTCTTCGCGGATCGAGCCGTCCTCGAACACGCAGACCCGGTCGACGGCGCGCACGATCTCGTCAGTGTCGGTCGAGACGATAATGACGGACACGCCGTCGCGGGCGAGTTCGTCGATAATGCGCAACACGTCCTGCTTGACACCTATGTCGATGCCACGCGTCGGCTCATCGAGGATGAGCAGGCGCGGCTTCGTCGCCAGCACACGGCCAAGGCAGACCTTCTGCTGGTTGCCGCCGCTTAGCGTGTTGACCACCGCCGCGGGGCCAGCGGCCTTGATGCCCATGGCACGGAAATAGCGGTCCGAGAGCAGCTTCTCGGCCTCGGGCCGCAGAAAACCGGCGCGCGCCACGGCTGAGAGCGAGGAAAGCGAGATGTTCTCGCCGATGCTCATTTGCGCCACCAGGCCGTCGCGATGCCGGTCGTCGGAGAGGAAGGCGATGCCCATGTCGAAAGCGTCGCGCGGGGTAGCGGGCAGCGGACGCGGGTTTTCGGTCCCCAACGCAATGGTTCCGGACTGGGCGGGCGCGAGCCCGAAGATCGCGCGTGCCAGTTCCTTGGCCCCTGCCCCCGGCAGGCCTGTGAAGCCGACGATTTCGCCGGGACGCAGGTCGAGCGCCTTGACGCCGATCGTGCCACTGGCCACATCGCGCAGTCGCACCGCGGTCTCCTCGCCCGCGAATGTGCGGCGTTCGCGCTGAAACAGCACCAGCCCCCGGCCAAGCACCAGCTCCGAAAGCTGTTCGGACGTCAGGCTGCCGACATCCTCCGTGCCGCCGGCCAGTACCCCGTCGCGCAGCACCGAGCAGGCGTCGCAGATCTCGAGGATCTCGTCATTGTAGTGCGAGATGAAGATGAAGGTGACGCCCTGCGCTTTCAGTTCGCGCATGAAGCTGAAGAGATGGGCCCGGTCCTCGACGGTCAGTGCCGCGGTCGGCTCGTCGAGGATGATCACCTTGCCGCCGCTGAACATGGCGCGCAGTATGTTGAGCTTGCGGCGGGCAACCGCGTCCAGCCGGCCCGCCATCGCCTGCGGGTCGATGCCGGTGCCCTCCAGCATGCGTGAAGCGTCGGCCCTGAGCTTGCGCCAGTTCACGAAACCGCTTCTGCTCGGCCAGATGCCGAGCATGAGGTTTTCGGCGGCCGTGATGTGATCGATGATCATCGGCTCCTGCGTTACCAGGAACACGCCGGCCCGCTCCATCTCCTTCACGTCAACGTTTTCGATTGGCCGGCCGTCGAGATAGATGGTGCCGCCGGACGGGACGCGCTGACCGGAGATCAAGCCGACCAGCGTGGATTTGCCGGCGCCGTTCTCGCCCAGAAGCCCATGGATCGTGCCCCGCCGGATACCGAGCGATACGTCGCGCAGCGCCAGGGTTGAACCGTAGCGCTTGGTGAGGTTCTCGACCCGGAAGATAAACGGGTCTTCGCTGGGCTGCCTGGCGGAAGCGGCTGTCAACATGAACTCCCGATCGGTTGGGTTGCTGTCGCACGACGCGGTTGCCTACGCGGCAAGTGCCACGCCTGCGGGAACGGGCGTGGCACGGGAGGACGCGTTGCGCGGTCGATCAAGTGTAGGGAATACCCCATTCCTTCTCCGAGATCGCACCCCAGTGACGTTTGTCGCCGGAATTGGACCCATCGATGACGAAGGGCGGGATGATGAGAGTCGGGCCGGTGGCGCCGGCGACGATCTCGCCCTTCTCCCAAAAGTACTTCTTGTTCTCGTAGGTGCCGATCGGCACGGCTTCACTCTTGAGCGAGTGCTTGACGAGCATCTCGACCGCGATTTCGCCGTAGGCGATCGGATCCTGTGAGACACAGGCGTCCATGAAACCATCCTGGATCCACTTCAGCGCCACCGGTTCGCCATCGATGTTAACGAAGATGACATGACCGTCTTCGCCGACCTTCTTCCAGCGGCCTTTCTGCTGGAGCGCGGTGACGATGCCGCGCGACGGCGAGTCCGACGGCGCGTGGACTGCATCGAGATCGGGGAATTCGGAGAGCGTCGAAAGGGTCACGGCCAGCATCTGATCGAGCTGTCCTTCGGTCGGACGCGCCAGATACTTGATATCCGGGTATTTCGCGAATTCCTCGTCCATGCCTTCCTTGCGCAGACGCCAAGCCACGCTTTGGAGCGCGCCGAAGCAGTTGAGCACTGTGCCCTTTGGGCTGCCATGTCTTTCGGTCAACCGCTTGATGATCTGCTGCGCGGCCATCACGCCGCCGAGCTTATTGTCGAAGCTGACGGTGATCGCCACGTCGCCGCCGTCGGAGGGGGTGTCGATGATCGCGACGGGAATCTTCTTCTGATTGTAGCGGCGGATGGCCGAGACGATCGCCTGGCTGTCGATCGGATCCGACACGATCGCCGAAGGCTGTTTCAGCATGAGGCTCTGCCACTGCTCAAGCTGACGCGTATTGTCGAAGCTGGCGTTGGTTGCCTGGAACTTCATCTTGTTCGCCCCGACAGCGCGTTTCACTGCCTCTTCCTGGATGACGAAGAAGTAGTAATCGAGGCTCTTGTTGCTGAAAGGGATGAAGCCGGCTTCCTGCGCCCAGGCTGCCTTGCCCACGAGGGCGCTCGCGCCCATGGCCGCGCCCAGCATGCCGCCCGCCTTCAGCAAGCCGCGCCGCGTCAGTCCGTTCAATCGATCCATCTGTTTTCCTCCCAGGATGTGATTTATCTAGCAATACTAGTTATTCAGAACCAAGGCAAGGGGGCAAGCTCGCCTTATCTCCAGCATCTTCGCTCATAAAGTTTGGTTTCGCGAGTTTCAGATTTTCAACAAAACCCGATTGTTTTCATAGTATTAGGCCGAACGCCACAAGACGCAGGCCCTGCTCGGCCGGTCGCGTACTGATCCGGCGTCCGTCGATGGCATCAATCAAAATATAGACTTCACTACGCGCTACGCATAGCCACGTAGGTCGTACCGTCGAGGCGGCCAACCACCATTCCTCGCGACTCGCGCGTGAAAAGGCCGTTCTCCACCACGCCGGGAATACGGTTCAACTCCGTCTCCAGCTTGGCCGGCGACGGGATGACACCGCAGCGGCAATCGAGGATGAAGTTGCCGCTGTCGGTAACGACCGGTTGGCCATCGCGCATGCGGCGCTCGATGATCGCATTCTTGATGCGATGGTCGGTCAGTGCCTCGACGACCATGCGTTCGGTCTGCTTCCAGGCGAACTGCACCACCTCCACCGGCAACGGGAAGCCGCCGAGCCGCTCCACGATCTTGGTTTCATCGCAGATGGTGATCATGCGCCTGGACGCATGGGCAATGATCTTCTCCCACAGCAGGCAGGCCCCGCCCCCCTTGATCATGTTGAATTCGCGATCGATCTCGTCGGGACCGTCGATCGTCAGGTCAAGCTCGCCGATCTCGTTGGGATCGGTAAGCGCGATGCCAACCTGGCGGGCGACGTCATTGGTAGAGCGAGAGGTGGTCGTGCAGGTGAGTTTCAGGCCGTCCGCGACATGCTTGCCAAGTTCGCGGACGAAGAAGTGCGAGGTCGTGCCGGAGCCGAGGCCGAGCTTCATGCCGTCTGTGACGAACTCCTCGATCACGCGGCGTCCGGCCGCCTTCTTGGCTTCGTCCTGGGCGCTCATTGTCGTCTCCTTTTCGGCGGCTCGCATGCGGGCAGTGTTCAAATCTTTTCTGTCTGCCAGGAATCGAGAGCCGGCAACTGGTCGGGGAACTCGCTGCCGCTCGTCATGGCGATCGCCGTCACCAACATGTTGACGACGAGGTGGTGGTTGAGGCGCGACGCAAGCGGCGTCATGATCTCGGTCCGGTCGTAGGGCAGCACCGCAATCAGGACGTCCGATACATGCGCGAGCGGGCTCCCCGCGGCGGTGACCGACAACACGCGCGCCCCCTTGGCGCGCGATGCCGTCGCAACGTCAACCATCTGCTTGGTGTGTCCCGACTGGGAAAAGATCAGCGCGACCTCGTCCGGTCGCGAGGTTTCCGCATGCAGCCATTGCTTCTTGCGCCCGATGAGGGCTGCGCAACGCATGCCCAGGCGCTGGAACTTGTGTTCGGCATCGAGCGCCGTGATCTCGGAAATACCACTGGCATAGATGCCGACCCACGATGCGGCGGACAGCAGCCTCGCTCCGGCTTCGACCTCGCCCGGGTTGATATCTTCCAGCAGCCGCTGAATGGCGTTCAGCGAGTTGCGTGCCGTCTTTCGCACAACGTTCTGGATCGAATCGCCTGGAACGATCTGCTCGTAGGCGAAGGGCGCGGACGGCACCAGGCTCTGGGCGAGGTTGAGCTTGAAGTCCTGGTATCCCTGGAAGCCAAAGCGTCGGCAGAAGCGCATGATGGTCGGATCGCTTACCGCGCACTGCTCCGAAAGGCGCGCCATGCTCATATGGATGACGTCGCCCGGATTGGCGCTGACGAAGCGGGCCACCCTGCGCTCGGCCGAGCCCATCTCCCCGCTCTCCTGCACGATGCGTTGCAACAGGCTCATCGCCGCCGGCCTCCCTACCTGCCCTGAACAAGTCTGGAATTGGCTGCCAGATCGATCAGGCGGTCAAGGCGCCACTTGGATTCCACGGCGACCTGTTTGCCACATCCCCAGGAAACGGCATAGAACGGTACGCGGGCCGCGGTGGCGGTCGCCTGATCGACGGCAGTGTCGCCGACATAAGCCCAGACCTCGCCAGTGATGCCCATGCGTTCGGCGACGGCGAGCAGATGGCTTGGGTGGGGCTTGCAAACGGGTGCCGCATCGGCGCCCACAACCGCTTCGAACAGCGGCGCGACGCCCAGGATTTCGAGCACCTTCAGCGACAGTCCTTGCGGCTTGTTGGTGCAGATGCCGAGACGCACGCCAGCGCCATGGAGCGCCTCCAAATCCTCGCGAACATGCGGATAGAACAGCGTGCGTTCAGCAGGCTCCCGGTTGTAGTTGTCGAGATACTCCTTCACCGCCTCGTCAACCGTCGCATCGTCGCTCGGCAGGCCGAGAGCCACAAACATGTCGAGCAGCAATCTGCGTGGCCCAAAACCGATAAACGTCTCGATGAAGGCGACGCCCTGCGTCGGCCAGCCGCGACGTTCCAGCACCTTGTTCACAGCGGCGGCGATGTCGGGCGCGCTGTCGATAAGCGTACCGTCAAGGTCGAAGACAAGCGCCTGGTAGCTGTCCTTGCGTAGGCTCATGCGACGCCTCCCTCTGCCATCAACGGTCGAGTCCAGCCTTACCGATTGCGGCAAAGCTTGGGACCAGCGCGCCGTAGAGGCCGCCGTAAATCTCGAAGGCCTTGCGCAGCAATTCGCCTGCGGCGGCATCGGCTGTCTCGCGGGTGACGGGACGACACGATCTTGCCGCCTCGATTGCGCTAGGCCAGACCCCCACCCCGACGCCTGCAATCAGGGCCGCCCCAAAGGCGCCGCCTTCCGCCGCCCCTTCCGTCGTCACCACATCGCAGCCGAAGAGATCCGCCTGCATCTGCCGCCACAGCGCCGAGCGTGCGCCGCCGCCGGAGGCCTTGATGACGGTCCGGCCGATGCCGACCTTCTCCATCAGCGCGTAGATGTCGAACAGCGAATGGGTCACGCCCTCCATGACGCTGCGGGCCATGTCCGCGGCGCCGTGGCGTGCGGTCAGCCCGACGAAACCGCCACGCGCGGAAGGGTCGGGATGCGGACAGCGCTCACCATTGAGATAGGGCAGGAAAAGCAGGCCACGCGACCCGACCGGCGCTTCGGCCGCAATCGCTACCATTCGCTCGGCGGACGGTGTATCGCCGCCCGCGAAGCTGCCGAGCAACGCCCGAAGCCAGTCCATAGCACCGCCGGCATTGAGCGAAACGCCCATGCAATGCCACTTGTCCGGGGCCACGTTGCAGAAGACCTGCAGCCGGCCGTCCGGATTGGCCACCGGCTCGTCGAGCGCTGTCGCGACGATGCCTGCCGTGCCAATTGTGGTCTGCAGCTCACCCGGCGCGATAACCCCCGAACCGATCGTCTGGATGACGCTGTCCCCGCCACCACCGACCACCGGGGCGCCGGCCGGGAGCCCGAACAGCGCCGCGCCGGACTTGCTGACACGCCCGCTGACGACATGCGACTCGTGGCACGGCGGCAGCAGCGACGAGTCGAGCCCAAGCAGACCGAGCAGGCCGGTTGCCCAGACGCGTTTGCGGGTGTCGAACAGGCCGGTACCCGACGCGTCGGAAACCTCGGTCGCGAGTTCTCCCGTAAGCACCAGGCGGAGATAGTCCTTGGGGTTCAGGACATGACGCAACCGGGAAAACAATGCCGGCTCGTTGTTGCGCATCCACAGGATCTTGCCACCGGTGTAGCCGACCAGCATGCGGTTGTTGGTGCGCGCCAGCAACCCCTCGATGCCGCCCGCTCGCTCATTGATCTCGTCGCACTCGGGCCCGTTGCGCTGATCGTTCCACAGGATCGCCGGACGCAGAACCTTGTGCGCCTCGTCGAGGGGTGTCAGGCCATGCATCTGGCCGGAGAGACCGACGGCTACGATCTCGACATCCGGCTTGCGCGCGAGGATGCCGGCGACGGCCACCCGCGCACCCTCGATCCAAAGCTGCGGATCCTGCTCCGTCCAGCCGGGATGCGGCTGCGAGAGCCCATAGGTCTCGGTGCAGCTTGCCAGCACTGCGCCATCGGCGTCGATGAGCAGCGCCTTGCAGCCTGACGTGCCGATGTCGATGCCAAGCAGAGCCTGCGTCACCGCGCTCACCTCCCCTTCGGCTCGTCGTAGCGGATGCGGACATGCTTGAAGTTGAGGTATTCGAGCATGCCTTCGCGGCCATGCTCGTAGCCGACGCCACTCTGCTTGCGGCCGCCATAGGGGGCGTTCATGATGCCTGCGTCGACATTGTTGACGGCAACGTTGCCGTAGTCGAGCCGGCTCGACAAATAGCGGATCTCGTCCATGTCCTTGGCATAGACGTAGGAGGCAAGACCAAAAGGTGTGTCGTTGGCGAGTTCTACCGCCTCGTCGAGCCCATCGAAGACCATCACGCCGACGAGCGGCCCGAAGGTCTCCTGCGTCATCACCTTCATGTCGTGCGTGCATCCGGCAACCACGGTCGGGCGGAAGAAATAGCCGCGGGCGAAGGCGGCACCCTCCGGCGCACTGCCGCCGGCGATGAGCTTCGCGCCCTTTGCAAGCGCATCAGTGAGATGTTCCTTCGTCTTGTTGAGCGGCTCGGCGGAAGCCATCGCGCCGACATCAGCATCCGGCCTCTCGATGCCATTGCCGATGACCAGCCTGTCGGCCGCCTTTCCGAGGCGATCCACGAACGTGTCCGCGATCGGCCGCGCGACATAGATGCGATTGATGGCGATGCAGATCTGGCCCATGTTGCGAAACGAGCGGCGGACCGCACCCTTCACCGCAGCATCAAGATCGGCCGAGGCCGTGACGATGAGGGGACAATTTCCGCCGAGTTCCAGCGACAGTCGCTTGATGGTGGTGCACGACCGCTGGATGTGAAGGCCCACCGCACTGGAGCCGGTGAACGCGATCTTGTCCACCCCGGGGTGCTCCACAAGCGCCTGCCCCGCCTTCGACCCGGGACCGGTGACGACATTGACGACGCCGGCGGGAATCTTGGCCTTCTCGACCATGCTGGCGATGGCAAGTGCTGTAAACGGCGTCAGTTCGGCCGGTTTGATGACGATGGTGCAGCCTGCGGCGAGCGCCCCGCAGAGTTTCCAGCCGATCAGCTCCGCTGGATAATTCCAGGGCGTGATGGCGCCGACCACGCCGATCGGCTCGCGCACAACGAGGCTGTCGATGTCGGTCGTGCTGTTCGGCACGATCTCACCATGGATGCGCACCGCCTCTTCCGCGTAGAAATGGCAGGCTTCTGCAAGCTTCAGGATTTCGCCCCTGGCCTCGTTGAGCGGCTTGCCCTGCTCCAGCGTCATGATGCGGGCCATGCCGTCCGCCTCGGCGCTGATGATGTCGCCCAGAAGGTGGAGCGCCTTCGAGCGCTCGACCGGCGCGACTCGCGACCAGCTCGTGAAGGCCTTCCGGGCGGCCGCGACAGCCAGATCGACCTCGGCCGGCGTCGCCGCGGCAATATGAGCGAGCACCTCGCCCGTCGCGGGATTCTCAACCGGGGAGCGGGCACCCTCGCCCACCTTCCAGGCACCGTCTATGAAAAGCTTCTCGGCAAGTTCCGTTATCAAGGACGGCTTCCTCTACCTGCCCCGCACCTCCGGGGTTTTGTCCACTGATCCTCATAAACTAGATTTACTAGTTAGCGCAACCTCTTCCCGGCCGCGCCTGCAGTCTATCTTCTGATGTTGCCCCTATTTTCCTAACCCTTTGCTTTTCATATGTGAATCAACTAACCTCTTGAGGAGCGGCCTGGATTTCATTGTGTTTTCGGCTCTGCAACCGCTTTGGCAGAAGGCGATAGCGATAACGAAGATGCGAAAAATGGTAGTTCTACTACTATAAGCGGGAACGCGGAGACCGAACTATGGAGGAACCCATGCCATACATATCCAAATTCGACCTGACGGGCCGAATCGCGCTGGTAACGGGCGCGGGCCAGGGGATTGGTGAGGCCTGTGCGACGGCGCTGGCTGAAGCCGGGGCCTATGTCCATGTCACCGACATCGACGGCGCTCGCGCAGGGGCGGTCGCCGGAAAACTCGCGGGCCGCGGCTTGAAGGCCGACGCGCATGACCTGGACGTTACAAGGAGCGAGGCCCTCGACAAGCTCGCCGGCTCGCTGCCGCCCCTGGATGTCCTGGTCGCCAACGCGGGCGTCGTCTCCAACATAGCGGCCGAGGATCTGACCGACGAAGAATGGGACCGGGTCATCGGCGTCAACCTGACTGGCGTCTTCAAGTGCTGCCGCGCCTTCGGGCGCAAGATGCTCCAGGCCGGCCGCGGGTCGATCATCAACATCGGCTCGATGTCGGCGGACATCGTCAACACGCCGCAGCCGCAATGCCACTACAACGCCTCCAAGGCCGGCGTGCATCACTTGACGCGATCGCTGGCCGTCGAATGGGCACAGCGTGGCGTGCGCGTCAACGCGGTGGCGCCCACCTATATCGAGACGCCGCTGCTTGCGAACCTGGAACAGAGCAAGGACTTGGTCGATCGCTGGATCGACCTGACGCCCATGAAGCGGATGGGCAGGCCCGACGAGATCGCATCGGTCGTTCTCTTCCTGGCGTCCGACGCTTCGAGCCTGATGACCGGCAGCATCGTCAGCGCCGACGCGGGCTACACCTCTATCTGAGCCGTGAGAAATAGTTCATGGCGATAGCGGCTGGCGATGATCTCGCCATGCAACGCCCCCCACCAATGCAAGCTGCTGATCGTCGGAAAAGGCTCTGGCCAGTGCCTACCATCAAAATCCGCCGACCACGAAGCCGCCGTCCACAGGCAGGTCGGCGCCCGTCACGAAGGTCGCCGCCGGCGACGACAGGAACAACGCCGTCCCGACAAGATCGTCCACCGTCCCCCAGCGCTTCAATGCGGAGCGGGCGGCAATCTTTTCCGCCGCAAGCGGATCGGTCCACAGCGCTTTCGTCATATCGGTCTTGTGGTAGCCAGGGGAGATGGCGTTGACGCGAATGCCCTCCGGTCCGAAGGCGTGCGCAAGATGCCGGGTCAAGCCGAGCACACCGGTCTTGCTGGCGCCATAGGCGGGAACGGCGGGATCCGACAGGTAGCTCAGCATCGAGGCGATGTTGATGATCGAGCCGCCCGAAGCCTTGAGCAATGGGCGCGCGGCCATGGCAAAACGCATCTGGCCGTTGAGATTGACGTCGATGACCTCGAGATAGGTTTCGTCCTCGAACTCTGACACCGGGCGCGCGATGCCGGCGCCGTTTACCAGCACGTCCAGCCTGTCGAGACCTCCCACGAACAACTTGATGGCCTTGGCGTCGCGCACATCGACCTGCTCGAAGCGAATGTCCGGGCTCCCGGCACGCGCGGCCGCAAGCTTCTGCTCCGAACTGCCGATGGCGATGACCGAGCCGCCGAGGCGAGCGAAACCCTTCGCGATGGCGAGACCTATGCCGCTCGACCCGCCGGTGACGAGGATCGTCTTGCCTTTGAAGAGGCCAGGCCGAAAGCTGTCGATGATCTCCTGCAAGTTTTCCTCCTATGTTGGATCATCCTGGAGCCAGGCGATCTTCATCGGTCCCGCACGCGCGAAGCAGCGTTCAGGGCATCGATGTCGTCGTAGAGCGCCTGGCTGTGGTGGTAGAGCTTGTCGAAGACCGGCTGCATGCGGTGGTAGGTCTCGGCCCATGAGGGATCGGGCAGGATTTCCTTGCCGTATGCGACGAAGCTTTTGGCGGCATCCTCCACCTTGCCGAAGCGCCCCGTCGCGGTAGCAGCCATGGCGGCGCAGCCGACGATCCCACATTCCGGCTCCCGCGGGACGAGGATGGGGATCCCGAACATGCTGGCCTTGATCTTCAGCCAGAGTTCGTTACGCGCGCCGCCGCCGGCGGCGATTACACGTTCAAGCGCTTTTCCCGACGCCTTCTCCATGATGCGGATCTGGCGCGCGACGGCAAAGGCGATGCCTTCCAGGATCGAACGATGCAGATGCTCCATTCCATGCGCGGCACCGAGCCCGAAGAACTGAGCCCTGGCGTTGCGGTGCCTGCCAAGGCGCTCACCGGTGAGAAAGGGCAGGAAGAAAAGCGCGTCCGATCCTGCCGGGGCGGTGGCGGCACGTGCGACGATTTCATCGTAGGAGAGCGCGCGGTCATGAAAGGCGCGCCGCGCCCAGCGCATCCCGTCGCCACCGGTCTCCAGCAGCACGAAGGGTCCCCAATTTCCCTCGATCGTGGCCACGTTGGAGATTTCCGGATCAAGCAACGGCTTTTCGGCAATGACCGTGATGATTGCGCCGGTACCGGTGCTGTCGGAGCCGATGCCTGGACGGCACGCTCCCGAGCCGAGGAGCGCCACGGGAAAGTCGGCGCCGCCAACCAGCACCGGCGTACCGGCGTTCAGGCCGGTGTCCCGGGCGGCTGCTTTGGTGACGTGCCCGATGATATCGAGCGGGTTGCGGATCGCAGGCAGTTTGCTGCCGTCCAGGTCCATGCGCTCGATCATCACGGACGACCAATCACGGCGCTCGGGATTCATCAGGAAACTGCAGGAGGCATCGCCGGTGTCCATAGCGATCTCGCCGGTCAGACGATAGTTGATGTAGTCCTTCGGCATTATCGCCACCGCGCTTCGCGCATAGGCATCGGGGTCGTTGTCGCGCACCCATTGCAGCTTGAAGCCAGGCCACGCCGGCGTCGGCGTGTTGCCGCTCTCGGCGAGATAGCTCTCCGGATCGTTTTCCTCTTCGAACCGCCGGACGAGGTCGACCGTGCGCTTGTCGTTCCACAGCGATGCGGTGGGACGCGTCAGCACACCGTTTGCATCAAGCAGCACAAGCCCGTGCATCTGCCCGCAAACACAGACCGCCAAGACACGGTTGCGCGCGCCGTCAATCCGATCGAGGACGGCTGCGATGCTGGCCCGCGCGCCTTCCCACCAGTCGAGCGGCCGCTGCTCGGCCCATCCAAATTCGGGTACGATCTGGTCATGCTCGCGCGCCACGATCGCCAGGATCCTACCGCGCGGATCGACCAGGGCGGCACGCACGCTGCCGGTACCAACGTCGACGGCGAGAAAAAGCTCAGCGGTCATGACGACAGGTCCCGAAGCGCGGATAGCGGCCCCGAAAGCGCGAGCTGTTGCCCGGCGGCAAGTCGATACGCATTCAGCGCCGCATCGTAGACGGAAACAGCCTCGGGATCGGGATCGGTACGGTTTTCAGCGACATGAAGCGCGCGGATATGCTGAAAGTCGGGCCAGGCGCCGATGCCCACCAGGGCGAGCGCGGCGGCGCCGAGCGCGGTCGCCTGCTGGTGGATGCCTGTCTTGAGGATCGTGCAGCCGAAGACATCCGCGAAAATCCGACGCCAGATGGCGCTGCGGGCACCACCACCGACCATGATCATCTCGGCGCGCACGCTTGTCATCCGCCGCAATTCGTCGAGCGCGACGCGCAACCCAAGCGCTATGCCTTCGAGCGTGGCGCGCATCACGTCGGCGCGGTCATGCCTGAGGTCGAGGCCAACGAAGCCGCCTCGCACCGCCGGCCCGCCTTCGAATGCAGTGCCGCCGCCCAGCGCCGGCAGGAAGACGAGCCCGTGCGCGCCCCGCGGAGACGCAAGCGCCATCTGGAAAAGCTCATCAAACACGTCGCGGCCGGCGGCCGCTGCCCTCTCCGCAATGTCGGGCAACAAATTGTCGCGAACCCAGTTGAGACTGGTCCCGGATGAGAAGATCGACGTGGCGGAAATGAACATCCCCGGCACGACATGCGCAAAGACATAGGGCCAGACCCGGTCGTCGAGCAGCGGCTGCGACGACGAAACGGTCAGCCAGCTCGACGAACCCATCGAACTGAACGCGTCGCCCTCGGCGAAAGTACATGCTCCCAGCGCCATGCAGCTGTTGTCCACGCCGCCGGCGACCACGACCACGCCGCGCAGCAGGCCAAGCATTGCTGCCACGTCAGGCAGAACCTCGCCGACCACATCGGTCGAAGCGACGATATCGGGAAACAATCCGACATCGAGCTCGGCGGCAGCCAGCAATTCCTCGCAATAGCGGCCGGCCTGCAAGTCATAGGCGCCCGTGCCGGAGGCATAGGAATGGTCGGTCAGAATGCGGCCCGTCAGGCGGTAGTTGATGAAATCCTTGGTGCCGATGATGGTGCGGGTGCGCGCAAAGACATCCGGCTCGTGTCGACGCAGCCAGAGCACCTTGAACAGGGTGTAGAGCGATGCGGGAAATCCATTGCCCGTCCTGCGATACCAGCCCAGCCGATCTGTCTTCGAGAAAAAGGCCTCAGCCTCCTGCTCGGCGCGGCCGTCCGACCAGATCGGCGTGAACTCCTGTAGCAGCTCGCCGGCATCGGATAGCGGAACGCAGCCAAGACTGTGCCCGGAGATAGCGATCGCCCGCACCGACTGTGCATCGACTGCCGGTTCCGCCAGAAGCGTTCTCAGGCTTTTGAGCACGCTGTCCCACCAGTCGAGCGGACGCTGCTCATGCCGCGACGGCGATGGATAGAAGGTCTGGTATGGCACGATGCATTCGGCAATGCAGACCCCGTCGGACCGGAACACCGCAGCCTTCACGCCACCGGTTCCCAGATCGAACGCCATTACCGATACCGACATGCGCTATCTTTCCTCCCTGCCAGCGCCTTCCGCAAAGCCGTCAGGCAGTCTCCTGGGCGAGATCGAACCTGCCACCCGGCAATTCCGTACACTGCCGGACCAGATCGACCGCGACCTTGGTGTTGATGCCGAAGCGCGTCACGCCGAGACGAAGCATCTCGGCAATGGCTTCGAGGCTACGGATGCCACCCGAAGCCTTGACCCCGACAGCCCCGCCGACCGTGTCGATGATGAGCCGCAGTCTCTCCGTCGTGGTCGCGTTGGGCGTCCAGCCAGTGCCGGTCTTGACGAAGGCGGCGCCGCTATCCGCGACGATCTCCGCGCCCTTGCGGATTTCATCGTCGCTCAGATGCGCGAGTTCCAGAATGACTTTCAACGGAACCGGCGCAATCGCCTCGACGACAGCGCGGATGTCGGCGCGGACATAAGCGAGATCGTTGGACTTCAGCCGGCCGACATTGATCATCATGTCGAGTTCCTGAGCGCCGGCGGCGACCAGGCCGGCGGCTTCGGCTGCCTTGATCTTCGTCGTGTGCCCACCAGACGGAAAGCCCACGGGTCCGCCCACTATCGTGGCTCCTTCGCGCGGCAGGAGCGAGCGCAGCAACGGCACGAAATGTGGCAGAACATGCGCGGCGACAAAACCCTGCGCGATCGCAATTTCGGCAAGCTCGCGAACATCCTGCTCGCCGTGGAACGCCTGCACCGCGCTGATGTCGATCAGCGCGGCAAGTTCGCGGGCA
The DNA here is from genome assembly GCF_002529485.1 of Mesorhizobium sanjuanii. Classification (NCBI taxonomy): domain Bacteria; kingdom Pseudomonadati; phylum Pseudomonadota; class Alphaproteobacteria; order Hyphomicrobiales; family Phyllobacteriaceae; genus Mesorhizobium; species Mesorhizobium sanjuanii. Next base: position 2,801 of record NZ_NWQG01000001.1, on the reverse strand, counting down.
TCAATTGACGACGTGGTGTTTGGTCGGATGTTGCGGAGCATGCTCTTGTCCAATCGGGTTCAAATCCGGTCCGTGGTTCGCAGAAAACTCAGGTTTCGCTTCATCCCGGTGAAGCGATCGACATGTTCTGCGCCTCGACGCAGGGCGACGGCCGTCGACAGAACATCTACCACGGTCAGGGCCGCGATGCGGGAAATGGTCGGCGTATAGATGTTGGTGTTTTCCAGCGTCTCGACCACGATGACGACATCGCAATAGTGGACCAACGGTCCGTTCATCCCGACCAATCCGATCACCTGGCAGCCGCGTTCGCGCGCACGCCGGGCAGTCTCGATGATCGACAGCGTCGCGCCCGTATTGGAGATCACGACGACCACGTCGCCTGGCTTCAGCATGGAGACCAGCATGATCTGCTGATGCGAATCGGTCTCGGCGCCGCATGGCACACCGAACAGCGGGAACTTCTGCTGCGCGTCGCGCGCAACGATGCCAGAAGCGCCAAATCCGAAAAACTCGATGCGGTTGGCCTTCTCCAGGATATGCACCGCTTGTCCGATGGCAACGGGATCCAGGCGATTGCGGACCCAGTCGAGGCTGGTGATCGTGTAATCGAAGATCTTCTCGGCTACCTCGGCTGATGAATCGGTGTCGAGGATGACGGAGTGCGTTGCGGGCGTGCCGAGCGCGAGGCTCTGGGCAAGCCGCAGCTTGAAGTCCTGGTATCCCTGGCAACCGATCGATATGCAGAAACGGATGACGGTCGGCTGACTGACCTCGGCCCACTCGGCCGTTTCCGCCACGGTGGCATTGAGGATGCGCTTCGGATCCGCCAGCACGACATCGCAGACCTTGCGGTCGGACTTGCGCAATTCGTGGCGTTTCACTCGAACCACTTCGAGAATGTTGTCGTTTCCGTCTGTCGGAGTGGAAAGTCTTGGCTTGGGGGGCATTTCCATCCTCATCATCAGGGCTCAGTTCGACAGTCTATACTCAACTGCCGTTCGTGCCCTATGGATATCGACCGCGCAACCAGCCTCCATTGCAGCTCTATCGATGATTGCCGGCTCCAGCGTGTTGAAAGCGAACATCCCATAATGGTGCGCGATCAGGTGCTTTGCTCCGATTGCGCCGGCGAGTTGGCACGCTTCCGCAAGCGTCAGATTGCCGGCGATGCCGGCAGCGGTCAGCTCTGCTCTTCTGCCGTTCACCGGCAACAAGGCAACCGTGGGTGCCAGTGCGGACACTTCAGCCGCCAGATCTTCGAAGGGCACTGTGTCGCCCGAGTGGTAGAGACGCGCGCCACCGGTCGCGAAGACGTAACCGAGGAAACGATGATGGCCTTCGGGCGAGCGCTCGAGTGTCTCGTGCGCGGCGCGGATCGCGGTGACGGTGAACCCTGGCAAGGGCTCTACCGTATCGGTTGCGTCGAGGGCGATCAGCCGGTCGGAACCTACCCCGATGCGGCGGGTAGCCTCGCCCGATGAGGCTCGTGGGACCACGAAACGGCACTGCGCGTTAGCCGCGGCTATCGGGGCGAGAGTCTCCGGATCCATGTGATCGGTGTGGTGATGCGTGACAAGCACCAAGTCTACAGGCCCGAGATCGCCTATCGCCAGCGGCGGCGGCATCATGCGCTCATGCGGGAAGGCCCTGCCCCGATATTTCCGTGCAAGGCTGTCGGAAAGGTACGGATCGATCAGGACGAGCCGCCCCGCCGACGCAATGGCAAAACCGGCTTGACCGAGCCAGAACAGGACCGTGCCTGTCGGCGGACCGGCGAGCCTTTCGGCAAGCGGCTCGGAGAAGGGTATAACCTCCAGTGTGCTCATCCGACGCGCTCCGCTGACAAGGCGTCGAGCAAATTGGCAATGGCCATCCGCGTCGCCTTGCCAACGCTCTCTTCCGTGAAGCCGCCGATGTGGCTGGTGGCGATGACACCCGAATGGCTGGCGAAGCTGCCGGGACGCGGCGGCTCTTCGGCAAAGACGTCTGTCGCATAGGCGGCGAGGCGACCCTCATCGAGTGCCGTTCGCACCGAATCCTCGTCAATGAGCGCGGCTCTCGCCGTGTTGACCAGGATGGAACGAGGCCTCATTTCAGACAAGCGCCGTGCGTCGATCAGCGGCTGCCCGCCGGGTGGCGGCGGGCAATGCAGCGATATGATTGCGGCTTCGCGAAAAACATCGTCCAGCTCGCGCCAGTCGAACGGACCCGATGTCTCGAAGTCCGGTCGAAACGGGTCGTACGCGATGACGTTCGCACCCATGGCCGAAGTCACGCTGGCGACATGGCGGCCGATCGCACCGCAGCCGACAAGCCCGACCGTCCGTCCAGCGATTTCCGCACCGCGATAGCGCGGCCATTCGCCTGCCTTGATCCCGGAGTCGGCCGCCGGGATGCGGCGCAGCGCAGCCAGCATCAGCCCGATGGTCAACTCGGCCACGCCGATCGAATTGGCGCCCTCGGCCTTGAGAACACGAATGCCGCGCCGCTCAAGTTCCCGCATCGGCAGATTATCGAGCCCGACACCGTTGCGGCTGATGGCACGCAGCCGATCGGCAGCTTCCACAACCCTTGGCGAAACGGCCTCGACGCCTGCCAGCCAGCCCACGCAGCCGGGAACAAGGCCGAGCAGCTCGGCCTCGTTCGGTTGGCGACCGGCGGGAGGAAAGACAAGCTCGAACCCGGCCTCGGCCAGGAGTTGAAGCTCCGGCGGAGGGTCGAGGGTCAGCGATCGCGGCGTGACAAGGATGCGGTCCACGAGATCACCCTTTTGCCGACGCGACAGCGATGCGAGACAG